>CAMPIU010000340.1 GCA_946886545.1 uncultured Flavobacteriales bacterium
AGCAGTTTACAAACGGAAAACTATCTCAGCAAATTAACGTGCCCCACGATCTGATGTCTTTTATCTGAAATCATTTCACCGTATTCAATTTTCCAGGTATAGACTCCGTCAGGCGAAGGTTTACCCGCATAAGTTCCGTCCCACATTTGAGAAAGGGCATCTCCGCTGTAAATAAGTTCACCCCACCGATTAAAGATCTCCAAACGGAAATCCCGGATATTTACTCCAAGAGCAAAAAACAGTTCATTCGTCCCGTTATGATTCGGTGTAAATGTATTCGGAACATAGATCAAAGCATCGTAATAAATACGTACAATGTCTGATACAGAACAACCGTTGACATCATAAATCGTTACCGTAAATGTCATGGGTTTATTGGGTTCCGTAACCGGGTTTTGACAAACATTACAAGACAGATATTCCGCCGGACTCCACACATAGCTGATAGCAGTATTCGAAACAGCATTCAATTGAACTTCCTCTCCGAAAATCGCATACACATCCGGATTTGTCTGAACAAATGGTAAAGGAAATAAATCAACTCTTACGGATGCAGTATCCGAACAACCGTATTGATCTACTCCAACAACCACATAGGTTGTTGATGTAGCCGGTTTTACCAAAACAACCGCTCCATTTGGCTGCAATAAACCATAAGGATTTGGTGACCAGGTATAAGAAACTCCACCGGATGCAAAAATCGGTGCTATTTCTCCGGGACAGATTATCGTATCATTCCCCGCCAAAATAGTTGGGATATTAATTTCCACAAAGATGCTGTCTCTAATCGTTCCGCAGGCATTTGAAAAATCGCAATAATAATATTGATCCATTTGTGTAGTAATGATCACTTGAGGACCATTAACCGGAGCAATATTTGTTTGTGGCGACCAGTTATAGAAGGTTGCCCCTGAAACATTGACGACTCCTGAACCTCCCTGGCAATACACCAGGCTATCGGGCATAACAGGATCAGGCATATCCGTATCTACATGAATATGAACACTTCCTGTCAATTCGCAACCGTCGGAAGTTGTGCCTACTACCGAATAAGTAATGGACTGTAAAGGAGTTGAAACCGGATTCAGACTGGATGGATTATCCAAATAAGTCGCCGGACTCCAGGTTATTTGGCTGACCCCATTCGCAAATAAATTGACCGAATTTCCCACACAGATAGCCGTGTCATTCGAAATGCTGAGCGCCCCGTTCAAAATATTCACCTGAGCATAAACCGTATCAATACCACAACTATCAGATATAATACAATAAATCTGCACGCTTTGAGACGATGTCACCGTGGGATTAGAAATATTCGGGTTATTAAACAATGCCGCAGGTTCCCAATGGTAAACAGATCCACCGAACGCCTCCATTTGAAAGGGAGCATTGGCGCAGGTTTCAGCAAGCGGATCGACTATCCCACCATTAAAATCTCCAATGTTGACAATAAATTGTACAGTGTCAGGAGTAAAGCATTGAGTTGTATCGCTCACTATTAAGGTAACGGTGTATTGTCCTGGTCCGCTATAAACGTGTGATGGATTTACAAGATTTGATGTGCCGCCATCTCCGAAATGCCATTCAAATTCATTTCCATTTGCGCTGTTGTTATTAAATACCACCGGATCAGGCAAACAAACCAGCGGATCAGGTGTTGCTACAACCGCTTCGATGGTGCTTAACTCAAACTTAAACGCCGCCAAGTTACAATTCGGACTTGGGTTAGTCGGACCCCATACACCGGGAGTGGTTGTAAATCCATTATTTACACTTCCGCAAGCCGCACAAACAGCATGGTAAATATTTCCGTTCTTATCAAACCTACTAGTTCCGCCATCCACATGGTTACTCGAGGAATTTGTTGTTCCCCCGATAAAAGTGGCGTAATTCAATGCAATGGCATCTTCTTCCAAAACAGCCAGCCAGAAGTTACTTCCGTTGGTCGTAGACTGGTATGCATCCGATGTAACAGGTAATCCGGATGTGGTACTATTGACGGCACCGGGAGAATTAAGAACATTTACTTGTCCGCCCCAGCCTGCCAGGTAAATTTCGTAGCAATTGGAGACTAAAAAAGCCGTAGGAGAAATTTCAATATGTCCGGAACCCGAACCTATTGGAGTTGTCCAAAGTACATTGGAAAGATTCGATGAAAATTTGGCTACAAACTGTCCTGAATTAGCAATACCGTATTTTCCCGGGGAAATAGCAATTGATCCTTCTGACTGCGCGTAGATGTAGACATTGTCGTCCAAATCCAACTGAACAAAAAATGCCTGATCGTATTCATTCGTTCCAATATAGGTGCCAGACAATACTGTCCCGGTACCTCCTGACAATCTCATTACATAAGCATCAGCAATTCCTCCGTTATATGTCAGATCATTTCCTAAAGCGAAGGGCATGTTGGACGAAGTTGTTCCTCCGGCGACAAATACTTCTCCTGCACTGGAAATCTG
This sequence comes from uncultured Flavobacteriales bacterium, assembly GCA_946886545.1. The sequence goes on from CAMPIU010000340.1 coordinate 2,463, forward strand.
GATCCCATTTCCTGAGTCATGGCCTGAACCACCCACAAAAGTTGACCAGATTAAAGAAGTCAGACCGTTATTCATTTTAACAACAACTGCGTCCTGCGCACCATTTAAGATACTCTGAAAGGCATTCGCAACCGGAAAATCAAAAGAAGCGGAAGAACTTGCTACATAAACCTCTCCGGCCTTTACAACAATTTCTCCCCTAAAAGGATCTCCGTAATTGAAATACAAACTTCCTGCGTTAATTCCGTCTGTTCCGGCCCCTCCCAAATAAGTAGAACCAATTAAATTCGCCCCGTTTTCATCAAAGTGAGACACATACATATCGGAACCAATGAATCCCAACTCATTAGTAACAATTGTGGGGCCTCCGTTAAACGTTTCATCTATACACCCGGCAATCGTTGGAAAATTGGGTGAACTTGTAACACCTAGTGCGTATAAATGTCCTTGTTCATCTGTGACTAAACTATGAACCGATTCATTCCCGGAGCCTCCCAAATAAGTTGAATAAACCAATGCCGTACCTGTCGGATTAAATTTCGTTATCGCAACATCGAAGCCCGGAATCGTTCCACCACCAAGAGAATACGAATTACCACCGTTAAAACTCAGATCATAAGACCCTGTTACCGTAGGATAGGAGCCTGGTCCCGCAAATACGATTCCTCCCGCATACAAATTTCCTCCCTGATCCGGTGTAGCGGTCATTCCCCAATTATCCATGGTAGATCCGGTAAAAGTGGAGAAAACGATATCGGGATCTATTACCAAGGTGTCTGTTTCCGAATAACCCTTTGGAAATTCATAAGAAACTAATCCATCCTCCAATTTGAATAAAACAGGAATCTTTACTTTTCTTCCGTTTTTAATATTCCATGCAATCGGTTCCTTTTCAATGATTTCACCGAAATCAGTGCGTATAACCAAATCTCCTTCACGAAGAAAAACTTCCTTACTCCCTGAAATTTTCGTGATGATTTGCTTTATATCTGCTCCCGGAGCGAGTACAAAGGAATATTTCAAAAAATCTGTCTGACCTTCTATGATCAGATCAATTCCGGTATATACATCGTCGTAAATAACTTTATCTGTGCTATAAACTTTCGATCTCCATTTACTCCGGTCACTTCCCTGGTAATAATTCCGGTATGATTGACTTGCTTGTCCTTTTGTTTTTATTCCTTTCCAGGAAGTATTCAGAAATTCAGATCTAACAATTTGGCAATGTATCTTCTTTTCCTCCGCAGTCAAAGGCTCTTTTTCTTTCCCATCATGATCATGAGACATTGCATCACTCAAAAAATAGGTAAACCCCGTTTGATTAATGAGTACATTCCCCTGATGCATATCAGCTCTGAAATGGATTTGAGAATCCCATTGTCCTTCATTCGGATGTAACAAGACGTTTTCAGTCTGCCCGAAAGCAACTGAATACAAGCACATTACAAGAAAAAAAATGCGACAGAACATTAAACGAATTTACAAATACTAATCAAAATAAAAAAACACAAAGAATGTTATTTATTTACCTGTATTTACT
>CAMPIU010000341.1 GCA_946886545.1 uncultured Flavobacteriales bacterium
ATGTATTGGAACAAAAGATCATGTCGGGAGAAGATCCGAATATTGAATATTCATTCGCTACTAATTATATTGAAATAGAACAGTTTGCCGAAGACAAACGCTTTGCCCCTTATGATGCTATGGTGGAAGTGAATGAAAAGATTCTTTCTAACAAATCAAGTTTCTTATTTTACAGGGAAAAACCTTCATTCAATATGTCGGTAAATATTCGTTACCAGATTGAAAGACGTTTGGAGGAAGTTCTTGCAAAGGAATTCACGGAATTGTCGGTGGCCGACTTCCGGAAAATAAAACAGCCGCTGAATTTTGCCTTTAGAAATGTATATGATCCGCAAGATGTAAAAGGTGATTTGGCAGGATGGGTCGGCTTGTTCTTCGGAGCAGTGATCTTTGTCTTCATTTTCCTCTTCGGAATGACTATTTTGCGTTCGGTATCTCGTGAAAAGACCAACCGGGTGGTAGAAATTTTGCTTGCAACGGTGAAACCCCGCTCCTTAATGCTGGGAAAGATTTTAGGTATCGGGATAAGTGCATTTTTACAAGTGTTTTTGTGGGTTTTGATCATCGGATTAGGTTTGTATTTCTTGCGTGAGACTATTTTCGTGGATATTTATGATGCATCCAATCAGATTGAAGGCCAGGTGAGTGATTACAACCAGTTTGTGGAATTGGTGTTTGACCGGGTTCAGTTTGGGGTAATGCTGTTCTATTTTTCTCTGTTTTTTGCCTGCGGATATTTATTCTATGGTGCATTTTTTGCCGCACTGGGAGCAACTTCCGGATCAGAATCCGATGGACAACAATTCCTGATCCCTCTTATTTTAATCTTGTGTTTTGCATTGTATGCGGGGTATTTCGCCCTGCAAAATCCCGACAGTCCCTGGACCACCTTCTTACTGTACTTTCCTTTTACTGCACCGGTTGTTGCAATGGTGAAATTATCAATCGGGTTTACTGATGGAGAAGCGTATCAATTGTTTGTTTCACTATTTTTATTATTGGGAAGTTCGGTAGGAGTAATTGCAATTGCAGCAAGATTATTCAAAAACGGACTGCTTCAATTTGGACATACACTTCGAATTAGAAACATTATTCTCTGGTTGAAAAGCAAATAAAATGCGTGTAGCTGTTATTGATTTAGGAACAAATACGTTTAACCTTCTTGTTGCGGACGTACATTCCGCAGGATTTGATATTGTACATAATTCAAAAGAAGGTGTTGCTCTTGGAATGGGAGGAATCAATGAAGGACGGATCTCCGAAGAGGCAATGCAACGCGCGTTTCATGCTTTCGAAAAATTTAAAGGTATTTGTGATGGTTTGGATGTAGCAACAATTACCGGAATTGGAACTTCAGCCGTCAGAGATGCTGATAATAACGAAGAATTCCTTCATGAAATAAAAAAGCGTTTCGATATTGAAATTGAAATTGTGGATGGATTGGAAGAAGCTGAACTGATTTACAAAGGGGTAAGCTGGTCCTACCAATTTGAACGAACCTCACTGATTATGGATATAGGTGGTGGAAGTTCCGAATTTATCCGTATTGAAACCGGTAAGGAATTGGAGTTTTTGAGTGCAAATATTGGAGTTTCAAGAGCTATTCAATTGTTCAAATTAGAAGATCCCTTGTCTAAGGAAAATCAAATGGAACTCATTGATTGGTTTGAAGAGAATTCCAAAGAGCTCAAACATTTCTCTTCCTGCGAGGTATTGGTCGGAGCTTCGGGTAGTTTTGAAACATTTTATGAAATGGTCCACGAAGAAGAATTCCCAAGTACGCTCGAAAATATCCGGCTTTCAAGAGAAGAGCTGATGACAACCTTGAACTGGATCATTGAATCAACCTTTGTGCAAAGGGAAAATCATCCCTTCATTATTCCGATCAGAAGAAGAATGGCCCCGATTGCTGCATTAAAGACCAAATGGATTATTGAGAAATTTGAAATAGAAGAGATCGTTATTTCACCCTGCTCACTGAAAGAAGGAGTACTCAGACGATTTTTTTAATTGAGTCCAGATAACTATCGGGATGAAAATGTAAAATTGCTATGGTCTAAACAGATCTTTTTCCATAAGAGTACTTTTTCTACTTTTCAATTGTCAATTCTAAATTTTCAATTAATTCGTAACTCCTAATTCGGCATTCGTAATTAAATAGCTATTTTCGTTCACCAATAAAAACACATGGCAAAGATTTTAATTATTGATGATGAGCGTGCTATTCGCAGAGCATTACGTGAAATTCTGGAATTTGAAGACTTCCAGGTAGACGAAGCTGAAAATGGAGTAGAAGGACTTGAAAAAGCCAAAAACACCTTATATGATATTATTTTCTGTGACATTAAAATGCCTCAAATGGACGGCATGGAAGTTCTGGATGCATTAATTGCTCAAAAGGTTGAGACACCGGTTATTATGATTTCCGGACACGGAAACATTGAAACAGCTGTTGATGCAATTAAAAAAGGAGCTTTTGATTTCATTGAAAAACCATTGGATTTGAACCGGATCCTGGTTACCATCCGGAATGCAAAAGAGCGTGTGGTTTTGGTTGAAGAGACAAAGCAGTTGAAAACAACTGTCCGTAAGTTCAAAGGATCTTCCATTATTGGTGAAACAGAAGGTATCTTCAAGATCAAGGAAATGATCGAGAAAGTAGCTCCTTCAGATGCTCGTGTTCTTATTACCGGGGCAAATGGTTCGGGGAAAGAATTGGTGGCGCGTTCACTTCACGACCTTTCCAACCGTAGAAAAATGCCGTTTGTAGAAGTAAACTGTGCTGCCATCCCAAGTGAATTGATCGAAAGCGAATTGTTCGGGCATGAGAAGGGCGCATTTACCTCTGCCGTAAAGGATAAAAAGGGGAAATTCGAACTGGCTTCCGGGGGAACACTCTTCCTGGATGAGATCGGGGATATGAGTGCTTCGGCTCAGGCGAAAGTGCTGAGAGCTTTGCAGGAGAATGTTATTCAACGTGTAGGAAGTGAGCGGGACATTAAAATTGATGCGCGTGTTGTAGCGGCAACAAATAAAGATTTAAGCCAGGAAATTGCAGAAGGACGTTTTAGAGAAGATTTGTATCACCGTTTGGCAGTGATCTTAATTCACGTTCCTTCGTTAAATGAGCGCCGTGATGATATCCCGATGTTAGCTGAGCATTTTATCGCCTTGGTTTGCAACGAACATGGAATCCCGAAGAAAGAATTTACGGACGATGCACTACTTGAATTGCAGCAAACAGACTGGACAGGAAATATCCGGGAATTGAGAAATATTGTGGAGCGTTTAGTGATTCTTTGCGGTACGAAAATCACGGGGGATGATGTGAGGATGTTTGCGAATCCGAAAAAGAAGAAATAGCGCAAGCTATTGATAAATGGTAAGCGTTAGCGCGACCATAATATAAAATAGGGTATTCACCCAAAGAAAACGTAGGGCGGAAAATTTTCCGCCCTACGTTTTTGTCAAATTATTTTTGCATTTCCTTAGCACCCATTTTCATCAGGGCATAAGTAAATTCACATCCTTGTTTCGCTTTCAAGGTTGTTAAGATCTTATTGATTACTTCATCTTCTGATTCAGAAGTATATACCTGATCGTATTTTTTCTCCAAATCTTTTGAACAAATTTCCATATCTTTTCCGAGGTCGGTCATTGCCTGAGCATCAGCCATTCCGGTTTTTAAATCTTTCATCATAACTTCTGTCACAGCAGCTTGCATATCTGTTCCGTCTTTTTCAGACTTGATAATAGCATCTTTCATGTTGTCGGAAATTCCACCGGAAGATTTGTTTACACAATCACACATATCTGTTGCCATCGCATCGTAATCAGCATCGCTTGCCATGTTGCATGAAGTAACAAGAACAGCACTTGAAACTGTAAGTAATAGTAATAATTTTTTCATCCTTAATATTTTTTTTCTTTAAAACTAACCAAAATTAATTTAATGGAAAATGCAGAATTGATAAG
>CAMPIU010000342.1 GCA_946886545.1 uncultured Flavobacteriales bacterium
AGCTATTTCTGCAATCACGATTCATACGATCCAAGGAACGTATGCCGGGGCAATTTCCTGGTCCCAAAACTGTTCTTCGAACGTTTCTTATCATTATGTGGTCAGATCATCGGATGGGCAGGTAACCCAAATGGTGCTTGAAGCGAATAAAGCCTGGCACGTTGGTTCTGAAAATCCTTATACGATCGGGTATGAGCACGAAGGATATGTAAGCCAATCTCAATGGTACACAACTGCCTTGTATAATGCATCTGCCGGAATTACCCGTGATATTTGTCAAAGCGGATACGGGATTAACCCGCTCAGAACATTTTCAGGAGCTGCTACCACGGGTACAAATGTCTTGGGTGGATGCACTAAAATCAAAGGTCATCAGCATTACCCGAATCAAACACACACGGATCCGGGGATTTATTGGAATTGGGGCTTATATTATCAATTGATAAATAACAACCCAACACAAAATGTGTTGAATGCAGCAAGTGGAACATTTACCGATACAGGAGGAAGTGGCTCCAATTATACGAATGATCAACGCTACCTGACACTTATTCAACCCACAAATGCAAGTTCTGTCACTTTGAATTTTTCCAGCTTTTCCCTGGAAGCAAATTGGGATTATCTCTATATCTATGATGGGGCAACTACAAGTGCTCCCTTAATTGGAACTTATACTGGAACCGGTTCTCCTGGAACGATTACTTCTTCAAGTGGTTCTTTGCTGATCGAATTCCGGAGTGATTGTGCAACAACTGCTGCTGGATGGGTAGCGAGTTGGTCGAGTGTTATTACGAATCCTACATTGGGAGATGCAATTCCACCGATGACAACTGTTAGTGTGCCGGGAAGCTGGATCACGCAGAGTTTTACTGCTACATATACTGATACGGATAATTCCGGAGGGAGCGGAATTGAAAAATCCTATTACCAGGTCACAGATTACAGTGGAAGCGATTGGCGTGCAAATTCGACGAAAGGATTTTTCAACGACAATTTCGATCAAGCTGCAATTCATTCCAGCTGGACCTCACAATCCGGTGTATGGGCCTTAAACGCCGGTAACCTGGTGCAAAGCGATGAGTCGAATGGAAATTCGAATATCTGGGCAGGAGTTACGAGTAATTTGAGTAATCGTTACCTGTATCATTGGTCCGGGGCAATGTCGGGAACAGGAACTAACCGCAGAGCGGGATTACATTATTTCTGTAGCGATCCCACATTGACAAACAGGGGGAATTCTTACTTCGTGTTTTTCCGCCTGGATAATGATAAAATCCAAATTTACGAGGTAACGAATGATGTGTACAGCTTGGTCGATGAAGCCGCTTATGATTTTAATGCGGATCAATGGTATGATTACAAAATTGCCTACGACCGGATTACCGGAAAGCACCAGGTGTATGTAAATAATGTATTGGCGCGGACATGGACAGATCCGACTCCGCTGGCAACCGGAGATTATATTTCTTTTCGTTCCGGAAACTGTATTTACAAAGTAAATGATTTAAGGGTTTATCGTTCCAGAAGTTCAAGTACTCCAATTGCTGTGGGGACAAGTGGAGATATGCGTTACGAAAGCCCGAATTCTTCAACTGCAGCAGGTCGAATCAGGTCAATTGTCCAGGATGTTGCCGGGAATTTGTCTGCTATTTCGTCTCAGGATGTAAAAATTGACTGGACTACACCAACAGCGATTGCAACGGTAAACGACGGTCCATCTGTTGATGCTTCAACTACAACGAGTAATTCCATGTTGGAAGCAAACTGGACAAGTTCTTCTGACGCTAATTCAGATATTGCAAATTATTGGGTAGCTATCGGAACGACTGCGGGAGCTACAGATATTGTTCCATGGACAAATAACTATTGGAATACGAATGTAAGTATCGGTGGTTTGAGTCTAACCGAGGGCACTACTTATTATGTTTCGGTCAAAGGGGAGAATGGAGCAGGTGCTTTTTCCAGCGTTATATCTTCTAATGGACAAACGGTCGTGCAGCCTACAAATCCTCCGGTAGCTTCATTTCAGCTTCAGAATACCTATGTTTGTTCTATAGATTCACTTCTTTTCCAAAATACCTCAATAGATGCGGTAAATTATTTCTGGACATTCCAGGGAGGATCTCCGGGTACCAGCAGCCAGGTGAATCCGAAAGTACAATTTTCAGCTTCCGGCTCGTATCAGGTTCAGTTGGTTGCTTATGGGCCAAATACCACGGATACAATCCAGCAACTCATTGATGTATCGGTGAGTCTACCGGTAGATGCACAGTTTAGTGTCAATGAGGATACTTTGTATTTGCCTAATGCGGTTTTAAATTGCACTAATTCATCGCTTCATGCGAATGGCTACAATTGGAATTTTGGAGACGGAACTCAAAGCCAGGATGAAAATCCCTGGCATAATTATTCAGTTGCAGGGAGCTATGAGTTAACATTGACTGCCGTAAATGATGCATGTCCGGATGATGTGATGAGCCAGATGATCCGGGTTATTGATGTGGCCGGTTTAGCGGATGTGAATGAGAGTGAATTGAAGGTATATCCGAATCCTGCGAGAGAGGTTTTGATTATCGAGACGGAGAGAATAGGAGGGATGATCGTTTTAACGGATAATTTGGGAAGAGTTGTCCTGGAAAAGAATCTGGAGGCAGGATCAACTTCTTTAAAAATTGATCATTTATCAGGAGGACTCTATCAATTGGTGTATGACTTTGAAGGGAAAGTATTCCAGCAGTCAATTGTGAAGTACTAAATCCGGTAAATTTCTAAATCGATTTTCTTCAAAATTGACGGTTAAAAAACTGAAAACTGCTTTTGAGAAAAACGAGAGCCGAAAAACCAAATATACTTATCAACTTTGGGTCACCTAAGTAGGTAAAGATATTAGAGCCTACTTCCTAAATCTAATGGTTAGTTATGCCATCTTCGCGTCAAAGTAAAGATGGCTTTTTTATGGATCTAACTTTCAGGCATAAAAAACAAAGAGGGGAAGCGATATTTCGCTTCCCCTCTTGTATAAAGTTCAAATAGAATTTTATTCTTCGTCTTCATCATCAGCTTCTGCAGCTTTAGATGCTCCACGAGCCATTTTAACAGATACAACTACTGCGTTTTTAGCTTCGGAGATAGTTAAACCATCATTCTCCAAATCTTTCACACGGATAGATTGTCCGATACGCAATTTAGTAATATCAATAACGATTGCTTCCGGCAAATCCGTTGGAAGACCAACTACACGTAAACGACGGAAAACCTGCATTAAACGACCACCCGCCAATACACCGCGAGAAGCACCTGTCAAACGAACCGGTAATGCCACTTTAACTGGTTTCTTAGCATCTAATTCCAAGAAGTCAATGTGCATTACTTTATCCGTGATAGGATTTTGTTGAATCTCCTGGATGATCGCGTTGGCCTTTTTGCCATCAATATCCAATTCGATTTTAAATACATCCGGATTGAAAATCAATTTTTCAACCTTAATGTCCGGAAGAGAGAAATGTGTCTGTGTACCTTGTCCGTAAAGAACGCATGGAACTAAACCAGCATCTCTCAAAGCTTTAGCATCCTTCTTCCCTACGTTCGCGCGAGGCGAACCGCTCAATTGTGCTACTTTCATGTTTGTTATTTATTTACTTATTTATTTTATCCACTTCCGTGGATTATTTATCGGAAGCAGTGCTTCCTCTTATTTTATGAGATTATAAAATGTGTGCTAATGGATTCGTTTTTAACCAGGCGATCAATCACATCTGCAAATAGATCAGCTACGGTAATAACACGAATCTTGTCACTTTTTTCTTTTAACGGGATTGTATCCGTCACGATCAGTTCCGTTAATTTTGAATTATTAATGCGCTCTAAGGCCGGCCCGGACAATACTGCATGTGTACAGAATGCGCGCACACTTTTCGCCCCTTTTTCAATGAATAACTCAGCAGCTTTAGTCAAAGTTCCCGCTGTATCACAC
>CAMPIU010000343.1 GCA_946886545.1 uncultured Flavobacteriales bacterium
AATTACCTTCTGCACTGAATCCAAATGCCCGCGAAAGGAAGCACTGCGATGCACCAAAGTTACTTCGGAAGCAATGTTATTTTCTGCCAGGTAAATCGACCAATCCAGTGCCGAATCGCCACCTCCTGCAATCACACATTTCTTTCCTCTGAAAACTTCCGGGTCTTTAATGATGTAGTCGACCCCTTTCTCCTCGAAAAATTCAATGCTTTCAATCGGTGGTTTTCGTGGTTCAAACACTCCCAATCCTCCTGCAATTATTATTACCGGAGCTTTATGCTTTGTTCCTTTGACCGTTGAAACAACAAATGAACCATCTTCCTGCCTGTCGATCGTTGTTGCAGCTTCCCCCAAAGTAAATCCTGGTTTAAATGGTGCGGCTTGTTCCATCAAATTAGTCACTAAGTCACCGGCCAACACAGATGGAAACCCGGGAATATCGTAGATCGGCTTCTTTGGATAAATTTCAGAACATTGTCCGCCCGGCTGAGGCAGCGAATCAATCAAATGACAACGCAGTTTTAATAATCCTGCTTCGAATACTGTAAAAAGTCCAACCGGACCCGCTCCGATGATAATGATATCTGTTTCAATCATGATTTTATATGTTTTCCTTTAAATTTTAAGATGGCTTTTACATTTTCAATTCAAATAACTCCCGCAGCTACCGTTTGGTTTGTATTTTCGTTGATTAAAATAAAAGCTCCCGATTTTGGCAAGTCTCTGAACGAATCAAAGCTCAGAGCTTCTGCTGTCTTAATGGAAACTTTGGCCAATTCATTCAAATATATATTCCCATCACTTTCCAAATTCTGAAAACTGTGGATGTCAATTTTGGAATGAACCTCTTTGATCAAGGCCTTGGTTCGGAAACTGTTTTGCTGCAATAAAAATTTTTGTCCCGGATCGAAAGGAGTATTATCCATCCAGCAAATAGTTGCTTCTACCGATTTTTCCGTTTGAGGAAGTTCCCCTTTCGGAACAATGGTATTTCCCCGGCTGATATCCAAATCATCTTCCAAATGCAGAACTACAGGCTGGTTTTTCTGAGCAGACGGCACATCTTTCAGGTTCGATTCAATTCTGGAAATTCGTGTGTGCAGCCCTGATGGTAAAACAACTACTGCATCTCCCAAATGAAACTTACCACTCAATACACTTCCTGCATATCCCCGGTAGTCATGCAAACTTTCTGTTTGGGGTCGAATAACATATTGCACCTGGAAACGCGCTTTCTCGATTCCATGCCTTTGATCCAGTTCTACGGTCTCCAAATATTCCAACAGCGGCAATCCCTCAAACCAATCCAGTCGTTCTGAACGATGAACTACATTATCTCCTGCCAGTGCCGAAGTCGGAATAAAATCGATTTTATTCAAACCAATCAATTGGGCGAATGCCTGGTATTCAGAAACAATCTGACTGAATCGTTCCTCGCTGTAATTAACCAAATCCATTTTATTGATGCACAACAATACGCGTGGAATTCCAAGTGTAGCAGAAATAATACTGTGTCGCTTGGTTTGATCGGTGATTCCATTCCTCGCATCTACCAAAATAATTGCCAGCTGCGCAGTTGAAGCTCCCGTAAACATATTCCTGGTATACTGAGCATGCCCGGGAGTATCCGCAATGATAAACTTTCGTTTGTGGGTTGAGAAATACTTGTAAGCCACATCAATGGTAATTCCTTGTTCGCGCTCTGCACGCAATCCATCTGTCAGCAAAGCCAGGTCGATAGTGGTGTTCTCTCCCGTCGTTTTACTCTGACGAGTCAATGTTTCTATAATATCCGTGGAAATTGATTCGCTGTCATAAAGTAAGCGCCCGATTAAAGTGCTCTTTCCGTCGTCTACATTTCCTGCTGTGAAAAATCTTAATAAATCCATCTTTTTTAAATTATCAATTATCAATGGCTTAATTATCAAGAGGAATCCTCTTATTTCATTGATAATTGCTCATTAATAATTAAAAATACCCTCCCTTCTTCCTGTCTTCCATTGCTGCTTCCGAAATACGGTCATCCATTCGCGTTGCCCCCCTTTCCGAGATCTTCGCATCTGAAATTTCCGCAATAATATCATCAATAGTAAAAGCTTCGCTTTCAACCGCTGCCGTACAAGTCATATCTCCTACAGTGCGGTAACGCACTTTTTTGGTCACAAGCTGATCACTTTCTTCTAAGTTCAGGAATTCGTTATTTGCCATTAACTGACCATGCTCTGTTACAACACATTCCCGTTCATGGGTAAAGTAGATTTGTGGCAACTGAATATTTTCGCGTTTAATGTAATTCCACACATCCAATTCGGTCCAGTTACTAATTGGGAACACACGTACATTTTCCCCCTTATTGATCTTACCGTTATAAGTAGTCCACAATTCGGGTCTTTGCAATTTAGGGTTCCATTGACCGAACTCATCACGAACAGAAAACACACGCTCTTTTGCCCGGGCCTTTTCTTCATCTCTTCTTGCTCCGCCAATACATGCATCAAATTCAAATTCTTCGATCAAATCTAGAAGCGTATGGGTTTGTAATGCATTTCTGCTGGGAAACTTTCCTTTTGCATCCTGTAATTTATTTTTGGCAATTGTATCCGTTACATTTCGGACAATCAACTGTTCTCCAATTTCTGCTGCTAAGGAATCTCTAAAATCCAAGGCTTCCCGAAAATTGTGTCCTGTGTCTACATGTACCAGCGGAAAAGGAAATTTTCCAGGTCTGAATGCTTTCAGTGCCAGATGCACCAAACAAATACTGTCTTTTCCTCCAGAGAATAATAAAGCCGGTCTATCGAATTGTCCCGCAACTTCTCTCAAAATATAGATGGCTTCAGCCTCTAATTCGTCTAAATAATCTTTCATTTCTTTTTAATTATGAATTGCTTCTCTTTATCCCTCTTTGAAGGGGGAATGAGGGGGATGACAAATCGCCACCCCTCTTAGTCTCCCCTCAAGGGGAGAATTTCAACCGTGTAATCCGCATTCTTTCTTTGAATTATCTTCCCACCACCACCTTCCCGCACGGAAAGATTCACCTTTTTTAATGGCACGTGTACAAGGTTGACAACCCAAACTCACAAACCCACGATCCTGCAGCGAATTATAAGGGATATTGTATTGCCTGATGTATGCTTTTACCTCATCCAGACTCCAATTTGCAAGTGGATTTATCTTCACGATCTGACGTTGTTCATCCCATTCAACCAATTCCAAACCGGATCTATTTTCCGAATGATCTGCACGAAGTCCGGTGATCCAAACATCCACACCTTTCAGCGCACGATTCAGAGGTTCTACTTTTCGAATGAAACAGCATTCTTTCCTGTTTTCAAGCGATTCATAGAAACTAATGGGACCTTTCCGGGTTAGTAATTGTTCCACCGTCCGATACTCCGGGAAATAAACTTCCAGTTCTTTTTGATACCGCTGACGTGTAGCTTCGATCACACTGTATGTTTCAGGAAACAATCGTCCGGTATCCAATGTAAATACCCGTATAGGCAATTCCTGCGAGTAGATCGCATGGGTCAATACCTGGTCTTCCCAACTCAAACTGGATGAAAAAGCAAACTTTAGTCCTTCCAGCGAAGTAATTTGAAGTAAATATTCTTCCAGGTTTGTATATGCTACCGCTTTTATTTTTTCAATCATTTTTAAAAAATTAAAGTCAAAAAATTTCGTAAACTGACTATTACAACTACAATTCCTACAAACAACATCATTGCTTTGATGTTTAATTTGGAAGCAAGGTATGCCGCTATCGGTGTTGCGCAAACTCCTCCTAAAACCAATCCGGCAATCGGTTGCCACGCATTCGATGTACCGATAACCGTGAAAAAAGTAAATGAACTTGCCAGAGACACAAAAAACTCAGCAAGATTGACAGATCCGACAATCATTCTCGGGTGCTTTCCTCTGGCAATCAAAGTAGATGAAACAACCGGTCCCCAGCCCCCACCTCCAATGG
>CAMPIU010000344.1 GCA_946886545.1 uncultured Flavobacteriales bacterium
GGTCTTGGATATCAATGGCAATCAAATGATGGGTCTGGCTGGGTAAACTATCCTACCGGAACTTCTCCTGCTTTTACTACGGTTCCAACTGAAACTGTAAATGTACGGGTGATTACAACTTGTATTGCCACAAGTGCGGCAGACACATCTGAAGAAGCTTCGATTACAATGAATATTGCTCCTACAGTAGTTACTGATTTAACTGAGGCAGCATATTGTTCAGGAAGCCCTGCAACGATTATTGCAAGTGGTGCGGACACTTATGCGTGGACACCTGCAACAGGATTGAATGTTACAAACAACGATACGGTAATTGCAAGCCCAGTGAATTCAACTACCTATTCTGTGGTTGGTACCGATTTAATGGGTTGTAAAGACACCGCAACCGTAATGATTACGCCGGTTTCAAAAATCCAAAGATCTGCAGTTTACACTCCAACCGCTCTTTGTACAACCGGAACACCTGTAACTGTTACAGCTTCTGTTTCACCGGCAACCATTTTTGGTGGTGGTACTTATGAATACCGTTTCGTTGATGCGAATGGCGCAGTTTTACAAAACTGGGGAGCAAGCAACGTTTACAATTTTACACCTGCAGCTGACAGCGTTTACGCAGTATATTCCGATTTCAGATCAAGTACATGTCCGGATGCAATTGATTCCATTGCTACTTTAATAACAGTAGGATTCGGTGGAGATGTTGCCGTGATTGATTACGATTGTATCAACCTGGGAGGTACTGTTACATTGAGCGATTTATTCGGACAAGAAGAAGTTGAAACAGTTTATACGAATCCGTTTGCAAGTCCGGTTAATGATATTGCAAATATTACATTCAATGGAAATGCTGCAATTACAGGTGGCAGAGCAGTATTGACTCCCTCAACTACAGGTATTGGAAACGCTTCGGTTGTCATTAACGATCCAAGTTTCCATACAGGAACAAACAATGCAATGACCTTGAGTTTTAAAATGACAGCTGATCAACCAATCAATAATTGGGGAACAGGAGGAGCAGATGGTATTTCTTATTCATTTGCTGATGACATTGCAAATAATGGTAATCAAAACGGAAGCGGATCCAAACTACGTTTGGTATTTGATGCTGCTGGGAATAGTCCGAATGAGACTGGAATCTACCTGGTTTACGGAAACACAGGTGGTGTGAATGGAACTTCTGTTACACCAACTGCAGGATCAACCTTGTTTTATGCGAATAACCTATCAGCTTGGAAGTTCAAAACGGATGCACAAGTTGTATTAACAATTAGCATATCCGGAAAAGCAAGTTTAACTATAGACGGAGCGACAATTTTTTCAGGGATTCAAATGCCTGCAGCATACATGAATGCAAATACTACTACATGGAAACATGCATTTAGTGCTGCTACGGGTGGTGATGCAATGAGACAAGCAATTTCAAATGTTGTTATTACAGCACCGTCACTGGATTTTGCATTAGTTGATGAAAACGTTGCACCGGCTTCATGGGTTGGAACAAGTACATTTACTAACGTTCAACCGGGAACTTATGATGTTTGGGTTAGCAGTAACGGGTCAATGGCTTGTGCTAAGAAAATTCAAACAATTGAGATCGCGAATACAAATCCATTGGTTTTATTGGGTAACGATACAACCATCTGTGAAGGAGAATCATTGACTTTGGATGCAGGTAATGCCGGAGCATCTTATGTTTGGAGCAATTCACAAATTACAACACAAACAAGAGTTGTGACACAAGCTGGTCCGTATGTAGTAAATGTTACTGCACCTAACGGATGTGTTGGAGTAGGTTCTATCAATGTTGATGTAATGGGAGCACCAACTGCTTCAACTATCTACGTTCAGAATAACATGCCGACTTATACATTCACAATCCTGAATCCGCAAAATGCAGACCAATATTCATGGGATTTCGGAGACGGATCTACAATCGCAAATGCACCGGGAACAGTTTCACATACTTATACAACAACCGGCCCGAAACAGGTATCCGTTACTTTAACAAATGAGTGTGGTACTGAAACGGTAATTGCCGTAGTTGTGGTTACAAGTACTGCAGATGTTGCAACAAATAGTATCGAAGGATTGAATGTATATCCAAATCCTGCTAATGAGCGCGTAATTGTTGAATTGCCAACTTCTGCACAAGCTACAGGTTCCGTATTTAACATGACAGGATCTTTAGTGAAAACGATTGACAGCTTTACAGCAAAAACAGAATTATCTGTTAGTGACTGGACATCTGGAGTTTATTTCTTGCACATTCAAAGTGAAGAAAACACAAGTATTATCAAATTGGTAGTAGAATAACCAATCGGATTAAACGCAATTATCAACTAATTGGTTGGTGATTTTTTAGGTATAATCTCAGTTTTAAGAGGGTGGAAAATGAAAATTTCCCACCCTTTTTTATTGGTTGGTTTAATAGTTACTTACAAAGTATAAGCTAATAATTTGTGTGGTTAATATATTCTCGAGGTGTTAAAAAAATATACAAACATAACTATATCTATGCTTCATTTATGCTTTAATCATGGTTCATTCATGCTTGAAAGACGGAGTCCTATGCTACAACTACGCTATATCCCGCGGCTTTTCCGTCTTGTGAGACGGAGCCTTAGTCTTCGAAAGCTGTGCTTTCTCTTATACTTCATATACGCTATATTTTTGCCTTAAAATTGGAATTGACCTATCTTGAAATAACTATACAGGTTGTACCAGACTGCTGAGTTGTTTTCCTTTGATTTCAATTTTCGCACGAAGGAACATTACTTCACTGTTCGAAGCAGGTTTTCCGTTTATCAAAGTAAGTTGCTTACAGAAGGCCAGAAAATTTTCCCGGAAGACGATAATTGGTTATTTTTACTTCTTGTATGACAACACAGAAAAATGTACTGGTAACGGGTGGCGCAGGATTCATCGGATCACACCTGGTTCGCCTCCTGGTAAACAAATACCCCTCGTATCAAATTGTAACTTTTGACGCGCTCACGTATGCGGGTAATTTGTCGAATTTGAAAGACATCATGGATAAGAAGAATCATTCCTTTTTTAAAGGAGATATTACTTCTGAGCAAGATGTGAAAGAAGTATTTGAGCAGTATCAGATTACGGATGTTATTCATTTGGCGGCTGAATCTCATGTGGATCGTTCGATTGAAGGTCCCATGGAATTTGTGCACACCAATGTTGTCGGAACGGTTAACCTGATGAACCAGGCAAGAGCATATTGGAAGACTTTGGAAGGGCATATTTTTTACCACGTTTCCACAGATGAGGTTTTCGGTTCTCTAGGAATTGAAGGGTTTTTCACAGAAACTACACCCTATGATCCGAGAAGTCCTTATTCAGCTTCAAAAGCAGCCTCAGATCATTTTGTCTCAGCCTATTATCATACTTACGGATTCCCGGTAAAACGTTCGAATTGTTCCAATAATTACGGAAGTCATCATCATCCTGAAAAGCTGATTCCTTTGATGATCAACAACATATTGAATAAAAAGCCACTTCCTGTTTATGGTGAAGGAATCAACGTAAGAGATTGGTTGTGGGTTGAAGATCACGCCCGCGCAATTGATGTTATTTTTCATCAGGGCGAAATCGGTTGTAATTACAATATCGGAGGCTGGAACGAATGGAGAAATATTGATTTGATTCACGAACTTTGCCAGATCATGGATCAGGAATTAGGCCGCAGGGAAGGCGAAAGTGCCGAATTAATCACTTATGTGAAAGATCGCGCCGGACACGATTTACGATATGCCATTGATGCAACAAAGCTATTTGATGAGTTAGGATGGAAACCGAGTATCACCTTTGAGGAAGGTCTTCGGAATACGGTTAAGTGGTACTTGAATAACCAGGATTGGGTAAAGGAAGTAACTTCCGGAGCTTACCAGGATTATTATAAAAACATGTACAATCAGCGTTAAGAAATGGGAATCTTTAGTGCGTTTAACCGACAA
>CAMPIU010000345.1 GCA_946886545.1 uncultured Flavobacteriales bacterium
GACCGCAACTACTCTATCGATTTCAATCTGATAGCACGACATCTTTTGGAACTGGATAAACAAGCCAAAAAGAACGGATTGAAAATTGAGAAAGTGATTCTGAAGATTTCATTGAAAGATAATTTGTTTGCGACAGAATATGGTAAACAATTGAAAACCAGCGGGATTTACTTTGTAACGAATTTGAGCGATTTAATTGACAGTTTGCATGATGATCATTATCATGTAGATTTTGGGATAATTCAATAAAGGAAAAAGTGCAGACGTAATTCCGCATCCCGATAGCTATCGGGATACGTTCTAAAATGAAAAATAGTCACAAAACACCACCATTCAATCAACAAAACCCGAACTTTAGGTTATTTCTGGATCGCAGAGTTTTAAACTTTTTACATTGTCTGTTGTACCGTGTTATACTTATTCAAAACCCATGAAGATCATTCCTTTCCTAAGTGTTTTTTTAGTTAGCATCACTTGTTATGGCCAGGCAGACACAGTCCGCATCAAAGAACTCCTGACTGTTCTTACCAAAACTCCCAAACCGCGAAATCATCAGAACATCGATCAACTAAACCTGTGTGCAAAATTCATTTCCAACAATTTTAAAGAATATGCTGACACTGTCTTTTATCAAAACTACCGGATCGGCAGCCTGACTTACAAGAATGTCGTTGCCCGCTTTAATCCGGAAGCGTCTAAAAAACTGGTAGTCGGAGCGCATTATGATGTGTGCGGCAACCAGGAAGGTGCAGACGACAACGCTTCAGGAATTGTTGGTCTACTGGAGCTGGCGCGACTTCTAAAAGGAAAAACACTCGACAAATGTATTGAGTTGGTCGCCTACACCTTGGAAGAACCACCTTTTTTCCGGACGGAATATATGGGAAGTTTCATCCATGCAAAGTCACTCAAAGAATCGAATGCAGATGTTGTTGGAATGGTTTGCCTGGAGATGATCGGTTATTTCGACGAAGCAAAACACTCACAGGATTATCCGCTGGGATTTTTGAAACTGTTTTACGGTTCCAGAGGAAACTACATTACAGTTGTGAACAAATTCGGGAAGGGAAAAGGGGCACGGAAATTCACCAAACACATGGATCGTTTCGCACAACTTCCGGTAAAGAAATTCAACGGACCGAAAGCATTGACCGGTATCGATTTTTCTGACCATCTGAACTACTGGAAAATGGGCTTCAGTGCGTGCATGGTAACGGATACAGCGTTTTACAGGAATAAAAATTACCACCAGAAAACAGATGAGATGGGAAGTTTGAATATTTCCAGGATGGCACTGGTTATTGACGGTGTTTTTTTCAGTATCTTAGCTTAAATTCGTTGATTATGAAACTGCTGATATTCACTTCAATTTTAGCAATGGGAACTGCTAAAAGTTGTACAAAAGAAGATTGTAAGGAAAATGTCAAAGAAGATTGTGTTTGCACGATGCAATATGACCCTGTTTGCGGATGCAATCAAAAAACGTATTCCAATGCCTGTATGGCTCAATGCCATGGGATTACCAAGTATGTGAAGGGGGAATGCCCCAAATAATTGAAAATTGAAAATGCAAAATTCAAAAAGTTTTCACTTTTCAATTCTCAATTTTAAATTCTCAATTAACAAATGACTTCTCTGGAAACCGTACAAGCTTATTATGACGCATTCAATTCCCGTAATTGGTTAGAAATGCTCTCTTTAGTAGATGAAAATATCACGCATGAGCCCAACCAGGGCAAACCGCGCATCGGGAAAGTCTTGTTTACCGAGTTTATGCAGCACATGGATAACAGTTATGCTGAAACCTTGAAAGACCTGGTTCTTTTTTCTTCTGAAACAGAAGGCCGGATTGCTGCAGAATTCGTGGTTCATGGCACCTACAAAAAAGCAGAAGAGGGCTTACCTCCTGCTCATGGACAATCTTATGTCCTTCCGGCTGCAGCATTTTTAGAAGTTCGAGGCGGAAAAATAACCCGGGTGACGACTTATTACAATCTGGAATTATGGATCGAACTGGTTTCCAAATAAGGTATGGAGCAATTGCGTCGTGAATTAGCTATTGGATTTGATATCGCCGGATTGATCCCTCAATTGGGACAATTACGGATCGATGTTTTTCATGATTTCCCTTATTTATATGAAGGATCTTTAGAATATGAACTGAAGTACCTGCAGGCATACACTCACAATCCATTGAGTATGGCTTTTTGTGTTTTCGATGGAGATCAATTAGTCGGTGCAACCACCGGAATGCCACTGAGCGGAAAATCAACTGATATTCAACAACCATTTATTGATCGCGGACTAAACACCGATGAGATTTTCTATTTCGGGGAAAGTATTCTGCTACCTGCATACAGGGGGCGTGGAATCGGTCATCTGTTTTTTGATGTGCGTGAAAAATATGCCTTGGAAAACGGGTTCAAGGTCACTGCCTTTTGTTCTGTTGTTCGTCCGGAAAACCATCCTTTACAACCAACAGATTATCGCCCGAATAATGATTTTTGGAAAAAACGCGGTTATATCGAACAGGATTACTGCTGCTGCATGTCCTGGCAAGACAGAAACGAAACCGGAGAAACAGAAAAAGAATTACAATTTTGGACCAAAGAATGGAAGTAACAATTGCCCTGGCTCAATATCCTATCACCTGGCACAACTCACTGGAAGACTGGAAAAATCACACGGAAAAATGGATCTCAGAAGCCTGTTCACAAGGCGCTCAAATGCTGACTTTTCCCGAATACGGAAGCATGGAACTGACCTCTTTGTTCAATAAAGAAACTCGAAACGATTTGAAACTTCAGATCTTAAAACTCCAGGAACTCCTCCCCTTTTTCCTCGAAACTTTCCGGGAATTCGCCCAAAAATACGCCTGTGTGATCATTGCACCCAGTTTCCCGGTTGTTTTAGCAAACAAGACTGTGAATCGCTGTTTTGTTTTCACGGAAAGCACTTATTCATACCAAGATAAACATTTCATGACCCGCTTCGAAGACGAGTCCTGGGGAATTTCATCATCCGACGGAGCATTGCATGTCTTCGAAACGCCATTTGGCAAATTCGGAATCCAGATTTGTTTTGACATTGAATTTCCGCTAGGCTCACATTTACTAGCTGAAGCCGGTGCCGAATTCATACTGGTTCCATCCTGTACGGAAACACTCAAAGGCGCAACCCGTGTACACATCGGAGCGCGGGCTCGAGCCATGGAACAGCAGATCTATACGGGTGTGACTCAAACGATCAGAGACGCATTTTGGTCGCCGGCTGTAGACATTAATTATGGTTACACCGCTTGTTACTCTTCTCCTGACGGCGATTTTGACGATGAAGGAATCCTCGCAAAAGAAAAAGCACAAACTTCCGGCTGGTTAATTCACAGCTTAGATCTTTCCAAAAACGAAACTATCCGGAAAAACGGACAGGTTTTGAACTTCAAGCACAGTCAGCGATTGGAGATTCAGGATGGATCTTGCTTTGTGGAAGTGATTTCCATGAATCAGAATGAGAATCAAAATGAGAGTCAGAATGAGGAAATGAAATCTCTTTCACACTGAGTTATTATGGCATACCGCAAAGAAATAAAAGGCGACGAATTATATTTGTACATGAACGGCAAACTCATTTACAAAAGGTGGCTGAAAACCGGACAATCTAAGGTTTTTGATGTAATGGCCTACGATAAATATACCTTACTTAGTATTCAGGATCCCAAAACATATGATGAAGAAAAAACATGAACAATCCATTTAATTTCATTGTTGTACTTCTTGCAAATCTGCTTATCGTAGTATTGCTGATCCGTTTTGCCTGGATAGGAAGTGACAAAGCATTTTTGGCTGCTATTTTCTATTACTTTATTCTGATCGTCGTGAATATCATTATTTGGCAAGTACTTGATTCTTATAAAAAGCCAGCCGGAAGAACCTATAAGATCATTACTACTGTTTTAGTAG
>CAMPIU010000346.1 GCA_946886545.1 uncultured Flavobacteriales bacterium
TATCATTATAAAAAAGTAGGGGCGAAAAATTTTTCGCCCCTACTTTTTTATTTTCAATTAATCTTAAACGAACAATATTTTATCACCGAACCCTTTGCCGTAAACAATTGCTCGTAATGCGTTTTAATGTGCAGAATATCCCGGATAGTTGGGTCTAAATCTTCAGGCATTGATTGGTATAAATCCCAGGTAAGTTCGATCACCTCATAGTTATGTTCCTGGATTTGTTCTTCAGTAGATTCAAACAACAAATCGGAATCTGTTTTCAGGTGAATAAGACCTCCCGGTTTCAGAATTCGCTTGTAACGCGAGATGAATTGTTCTGAGGTCAATCGCTTTCTTGGTTTCAGTGGTTGTGGATCCGAAAAAGTCAACCAAATTTCATCTACTTCATTTGCTTCAAAATACGAATCGATGAAATCAATTTTGGTTCTTAGGAACGCAACGTTAGTCAGATTTCCATCAAGAGCCTCCTTCGCTCCTACAAACATTCGCGAGCCTTTGATATCCACCCCGATAAAATTTTTATTCGGATAATGTTTGGCCAGTCCGACGGAATATTCGCCTTTTCCACACCCAAGTTCCAAAACAATCGGATTCGTGTTTTTAAAGTAATCCTGGTGCCATTTTCCTTTCAATGGAAATGCTTCCTGCGGATTCGGTTCCAAAGTCGGTTCAAACACATTGTTCCACAATTTCATCTCCGCAAAGCGTCTCAGTTTATTCTTTCCCATAAATCGGTGCAAAAGTAAGCATTCCACTCCAAAGTTTTTTGCTGAATTTTTCTCAAATCGTAGTAAGTAATCTGAGCAATATGTACATTTACACTTTAATACAAACATCATATGTCAAAGCAGCATCATCACGCGCTTTCATTCGCGGGATTGATTATCACAGTCGGGATTATCTTCGGAGATATCGGTACCTCACCACTTTACGTATTGAAGGCGATCGCCGGAGACAGAGATTTAACACCACAATTAATCCTTGGTGGGTTGTCCTGTGTTTTCTGGACATTAACCCTTCAAACTACCATTAAATATGTCATTATTACCTTAAGGGCAGATAACAAAGGTGAGGGAGGAATCTTTTCGCTTTATACGCTTGTCCGAAGACAGCGAAAGTGGCTTGTGATCCCGGCAATGATTGGTGGGGCTGCGTTGTTGGCTGATGGAATTATTACGCCACCAATCTCAGTTTCTTCTGCAATAGAGGGATTAAAAATATTTAACCCGAAACTGGACACAATTCCCATCATTATTGCTATAATAGTGGGGATTTTTGTGATTCAGCAGTTTGGCACCAAGTTCATTGGCAGGGCTTTCGGACCGGTTATGATGCTTTGGTTTATTATGTTGGGCTCGTTGGGGCTTTATGCGATATTCAAATACGATTGGACAGTCTTGAAGGCCTTAAATCCGTATTACGCAATCGATTTGCTTTTTAATTACACTGACGGGCAGGGTTTTTGGTTGTTGGGAGCAGTGTTTTTATGTACAACCGGAGCCGAAGCATTGTACTCGGATCTGGGGCATTGCGGACGTGAAAATATCCGGGTGAGCTGGGTATTTGTAAAAGCGATGTTGTTACTCAATTATCTTGGACAGGGAGCAATGCTTTTATCCATGGATGGTGCTGCTCTTCCAAAAGGTAGCAATCCTTTCTATATGGTAGTCCCGGATTGGTTCTTAATTCCAGCTATTATTATTGCCACGGTTGCTGCAATTGTTGCTTCTCAAGCTTTAATTTCCGGGTCGTTTACCCTTATTAATGAGGCGATTCGTTTAAATCTCTGGCCACGTGTAAAGGTGAATTTTCCTTCCGAAATAAAAGGACAATTGTATATTCCTTCTATTAATTGGTTCTTGATGATCGGATGTATTGCTGTAGTTTATGGCTTTAAGGAATCCGAAAATATGGAGGCCGCGTATGGTCTTTCCATTGTTTTGGCAATGATTTCTACTTCCATCCTGTTAATTTTTTACATGATTAAACGTCACTGGAATCCAATCATTCGGATTGCTTTGGCAAGTTTGTTCTTTATCATTGAAGGGGCTTTCTTGATTGCTCAACTTGACAAGTTTCCACACGGAGGTTATATTACAATTATTATAGCTTCAGCGATCATAGCATTAATGTATATCATCTTTAAAAGCAAGATTATTCGTAACAGTATCATTGATTTCGTCAAAATCAAGAGTTACCTGCCAATCTTGCGAAAGCTTTCAGTGGATGATCAAATCCCGACTTATGCAACTCATTTGGTTTACTTAACGAGTGCTGAACGGGTAGATGAAGTGGAATCAAAGGTATTCTATTCCATCCTGGAGCAGCAGCCTAAACGCGCCGAACGCTATTGGTTTGTACACGTAATTACAACGGATGAGCCTTATACCAAAGAATACAAGGTTACGAAGCACGATGAGAATGATCTGATCCGGATTGATTTCAAACTCGGATTCCGGATCCAACCGAAATTGGACATGATGTTCAAGGAAATAGTGGAAGAAATGGTCCAAAATGGGGAGATTGAAATCCGTTCAAGGTATGCTTGTGAATATCATCACAGTGATCATATTGGTGATTTCAAATTCGTTGTGATCCGTAAGTTCTTATCGAATGATAATGAACTGCCTTGGTTCCATAAGATCATTATGAACGCTTATTTCTTTATTAAGAGCAGAAGTTTGTCGGAAAAGAATGAATTTGGATTAGATCCTAGTTCTTACGTGGAGGAGAATTTCCCGTATGTACTTTCAAAAGCTGCTCCGATCAATTTGAAACGAAGCGAATAGCAAATGATTCCGGCCGAATTGTCACAAGAGCGGATCTTATTCGGATGTCTTGATTGGGGAAGCGGACATATGGCCAGATCAATTTCCTTACTGAAACTCTTATCCGGACAAGGGAACGAATTGTTTATTTGCTGCACGGAGAATCAGCGGTCTGTTTTCAAATCGTATGGAATTCCCGCAAATTACTTAGTGGTATTTGGTTTTCAGTTTCGTTTCAAGGGAGACGGGAATTTCACTTCTGAAATGCGGAGGAATGCTTGGCGTTTTTCCCGGTGGATACAAAAGGAACAAGGCCAAACCGAAAAGTTCGTAAGAGACAACCGGATTTCGCTTGTTTTATCAGATCATTGTTATGGTTTCCGTTCAGATAAAGTCAGATCTGTTTTCATTACACATCAGGTTTCCTTGCCCCCTAAAGCAGGCTGGATTGCCCAGTGGATTCACCGGAAATGGATGAACCGGTTCTCTGAGATCTGGATCATGGATGATGAGCAGAAACGTCTTGCCGGAGTATTAAGTAATCCCGTTCCGAAATCAATCTATATCGGATTTTATTCCCGTTTTCAGAACCTGGAATTATCTGTTATTCCAAACAAAATTGTAGGGGTTGTTAGCGGCCCGGAACCTTATTCGGAACAATTTTTTCATTGGATCATTGAAAACTACGGAACGGAAAACCTGATTCTGATATCTCCGAAAGTTTACTCTGAAGTACCGGATAACGTACTAGTAATATGCGATTGGAGATTGGCGGATGCCGAAATTGCTTCTGCTGAAACGCTCATTTCCAGGAACGGATATTCGACCCTGATGGATTTGCAATTTTTGAACAAGAAAGCAATTTTGATCCCTACGCCCGGACAGCTGGAGCAGGAATACCTGAACTCCTTGCCAACACTGGGTAAATAGACACATGTATATGCGTCTTTTGGAGTTTTATTTTTTCAGTTATTTAATCGTAATCCCCCGCGAAGTAACCAAAGTACTCGAACTTCCTTCAAATTTATCTAATGAGAACGTAAAGGTACTTCCTACACCAATCGTACTGCGAACGGAAATCGTTTGATTGTGTGAATCCAGGATATGTTTCACAATGGAAAGACCAAGGCCGGAACCGCCTTCGTTTCTGTTCCTGCTTTTCTCAACACGGTAAAAA
>CAMPIU010000347.1 GCA_946886545.1 uncultured Flavobacteriales bacterium
CATCGGGGTTGAGAATCGTTACAAAAGCATCCGACCCGCCGTTTGAAGTTAAAGAAGCGGTTGAAGCACTTGGGTCGAAATCACAAGTTCCTCCGAATTGTCCGATGATGTATGATTTTCCTGCAGCATTTACAGTCAGTTCCAACGGATAATCAGCCCCGTCTCCGCCCAATTGTTTTGTCCAGATCAAGTTACCTGAAGGATCTAATTTGGAAACATATGCATCTGCCGATCCTACTGAAGTCAGTTCAGAAGTTCCTGCACTTGGGTCAAAGTCTGCAACTTCGGTAAAGTATCCGGTAGAATAAATATTTCCACTTGCATCCGATGCAACTGAATATCCCTGATCTCCACCTGTTCCGCCGAATTGTTTCACCCATGTAAAACCGCCATTGGGGTCAAGTTTCAAAACAAAGATGTCCAAAGACCCGAAAGAATTTAAATTCTGTGTTCCGGCATTCGGATCGAAATCAGCCGTTCCCCAAAATGCTCCCGTACAAATAACATTTCCGGAACCATCCAATTTCACCGATCGAATCAGGTCATCATTTGTCCCACCAAATTGTTTTGCCCATCCAAAGTTTCCTGTCGCATCCAGTTTTACAATAAATGCATCTCCCTGTCCAAAACTGGTCAAGTTTGTCACTCCTGCTCCGGGATCAAAATCAGCTGTTCCGGAAAAGTATCCCCCCAGGAAAACATTCCCCGAATTGTCTACTGCAAGTGAATGTCCTTCGTTGATACCGGATCCACCACCAAATTGCCTCGCCCACAGGAAGTTTCCGGATGCATCCAGTTTTAAAACGAATAAATCTTTAGCGCTGTTACTGGTCATGGAAACCGTTCCTGCTCCGGGATCGAAATCTGCTGATAGTTGAAATTGTCCGACAACGTAAACATTGTTATTCCCATCCAAAGCAATCTCCTCTGCTTCAATAAAACCTCCGGATGCACCCAGTTGTTTTGCCCAGATCAGTGTGGACTGAGCATCATAACGTGCTACGAAAGCATCCACTGTGCCAATCGAAGATAAACTGGTAACTCCGGCATTCGGATCGAAATCGATTGCACCGGCAAAACGCCCGGCGGTAAATATGTTCCCGGCATTATCCAGTGCAATGGAATGTCCTTCTCCGTAGCCAGTTTGTCCCATCTGCCTAACGAACTGTAAGCTTTGTGCCGTAGTTTGAAGTAAGCAGCCGGCAAATCCAATCGATAGTAGTATTTTCTTCATATTCTGTCCTTTAATCGTTTTTATAGAACAAGAATAAGTGCTTATTCCGGAGAAGTTCAGCGAAAGTTCAGGAACAGACCATTGAGTTCAGGAATGGATGAAAATAAGTGCGAATATGATCTTTCTTTAGTCGTGATTCTTTACAACCAGGCTTCAAACTCCGCCTTTTTATATTTGGAAAGTTTGGCAACTATTCCCCTTTCAAGATGAATGGTCAATTCTGATTTGGAATAGGTTTTCAAGAAGGCTTTATGAATGATCCACGATTTGTGAACGCGGAAAAATGCCGGTACTGTTTCCAATATTGTCTCGAAATGCCTGAGGTTTTTACTGGCAACAAGAGTCTTGTCCGAATAGTGAATAATACAATACGATTCCTGCGCTTCTATGGCAACAATATCGTCGATTGCCAGGATGTGTTGCTGCCCTTTATCTGTCACTACCAGATTTTTAAGCTGCTTGCTTTCCAGGGTTTCACTTAATAGTGCAATGCGCTGAATTTGGTGCTCGACTTCCCGTTGTTTCATCACCCTACTGACCGCATTTTTCAATCGATCAATGTCTATGGGTTTGAGCAGATAATCCACAGCAGAAACTTCAAAAGCCCGAATAGCATACTTGTCGTAGGCCGTAACAAAAATGAGTTCGAAATTAATCTCGGGAAAGAACTTTACAATTTCGTAACCTGCATAATTCGGCATTTCAATATCGAGAAAAACTAAGTCGGGCTGAAGTTCACGGATGCTGGCAACGGCTTGCTCTACATTGGTACATTTCGCCAAAAGTTCTACTTCCGGACAAAATCGTTTCAACAGATTTTCAAGCACATCTCTTGCACTTTCTTCATCATCAACTAATATGGCCCTTATCTTCTTCACGAATACAAACTTAACTTCATTCTTTAGATTCCATTGATCCTATTCAGCAATAGCCTGATTTATTTCAGTAACGGTGTTAGTAACTGCGCTCAACAGGAATTCGCAGGACCACTTTGGTCCCTGAAGCTTCCCCATTTTCAAACAAATCTTCGTATTCATATCCGAATTTTCCCTGAAGCACTTCGCTTAAAATTTCAAACCGATTTTTGATAGCCTTTCCTGAAAATGATTCATGATCAGCACGCTGTCTGAGACGAATGGCTTTTGCCCGCTCCCGACCAACCCCGTTATCAGTTATGGTACAAATCAGATCCTGATTTAATTCGAAAGAAATATTCAGTTGTTTAGGGCCTACTTTATGAAGTAATCCGTGTACAAGTGCATTTTCAATAAATGGTTGAATTAAAAGCGGTGGAATCAATACTCCGTCTGCGTTAACGGTATTTATCGAATATGTGAAATCTGTTTTAAACCGCAATTTTTCAAGGGATAAATATAATTCCAGGAGTTTGATTTCTTCTTCAAACTCAATGAAATCCTTCTCCGAATAGCTCAATGTTCTACGCACCATATTAGAAAAGGTGGTAATGTAAGAGTACGAGTGTTCTATATCTCCTTTTAGAACAAGATCCTGGATCGAATTCAATGCGTTGAAAATAAAATGCGGGTTCATTTGGGATTGAATGGCAGTGAGTTTCGATGCATTTAACTCGTTGAGCTGTCTTGATTTATTTTGCTGAATCCTCAATTGCCAACGATAAATGGTGTATACAATGCCAATAAACAGAAGTGCCATCGATGCTATAAACCACCAACTCAGGTAGAAGGGTGAAGCAATGGAAAACGAGTAACTGATTTCGTCCGTATGCTTTCCGTTGATTTCAGCATTTACCTTTAAGGTGTAATTTCCCGGAGCAAGTGCATTGTAGGTGATTTTGTTCTCGTTACTTTCATTGGTGTTCCAATGAGTATCGTAACCAACGAGCTTGTAATGGTACTGAATACTTTCCCGGCTGCGTAAGGTTGGAACAGACAATTCAAAGACTAATTTCCGCTGCTTACTGCTAAACTTCCTATTGACTTTATGATTAATCAAGTGATCATTCACCTTAACAGACTTCATTAAAAGTGGAGGTAATTGGAAAGAACGTTTTGCATAACTTAAATCAATTTGCTGCACTCCGCCAAAATGGCTTACCCAAAGTGTGTTTCCGGTGCGCGTAAAATCGATCACACCTTGATTGTAGAACCCAAAGAGTGAATGCAGGGTTTTTAAAACACCCTCGTTCCGGTCGAATACAAACAAGCCATTAGCTGTTTTTCCAAGAATGTTTTTACCGTGAAACCGGATCTTTTCCAAAGTTTCTTGCTTCCCCCTTATCCGGATTGGAATAACTGAAATTACTTTTCTTTCTCTTATTATCAGAATACCATTGTCGTTGGTGCTGGCATAGAGCAAATTTCTATCAAGAAGCAAGTCAACAGGGAAAATTTCCTTCCCTTTGTAGCGGATTGATTTGATTTCACCGGAAGCATTCTTACTAACAAGCCCAATAGATGTAGAGGCAAAAAGGACGTGATCCCTCTCATTATAAGCCAAAGAATAAATCCTGTTGGTTAAGCCCTTTACTGACTCAACCAGGAATGTATTGTTTTTTACACGACATCGGAGCACTCCCCTGCCCGTGCCAAGGAAACTCTCATTTTGAGAAACAAATGCAACATCTTTCAATGATGCTTCTGTGATATCGTTTAATTGCTTCGTCTTTTTATTATACGCCCTTACATAGCCATTATCAAAAAGTATGAAATTGCCTTTTGGATGAGTATAAATC
>CAMPIU010000348.1 GCA_946886545.1 uncultured Flavobacteriales bacterium
CTTTTATTGGTCGGTACTTGCGGTAATTTCTTCCCCGCATTCTTATTCACTTTTGCCGAAACCAAATTATCATCCGGACTGGCCGGAATGCTCAATAGTTTCACTCCGTTTTTCACTTTGATCTTAGGCTTTTTGTTCTTTAAACAGAAAATCCGGTTAAAACAGGTAGTCGGACTTTTTGTTGCCTTTGTGGGGATTTGCATCCTGGTTGGAGTTTTGAATAATGCTCCCCTGGAAATTTCCCTCTTACACGTTAGCGCTATCTTACTGGCAACGGTGATGTATGCCACGAGTTTAAACACGATCAAATTTAAGCTCAGTGAGTTTAAATCACTGGAAATCGCTTCCTTATCATTTACGTTCCTGGCTATTCCTGCATGGATTGTTACCCTGAGCCTGAATACTTCGAGTGTTCTTAAAACCAATGAGCACGCTTTCGATGCCTTGTTTTACATCGCTATTCTGAGTATTTTCGGAACATGCCTGGCTTTATTGCTGTTTAACCGGATCATTGCACTGAAATCTCCCATGTTCGCAAGTTCGGTTACCTATATGATCCCGATCGTTGCCGTGATTTTGGGAGTATTTTTAAATCATGAACAGTTCCATGTTTCCCAATTTCTAGGGATGGTGGTAATTGTTGGAGGGGTTTACCTCGTGAATTCGAAGAATCGAAAAGCACTTTGATTTTCCCGCCACTAAAAGTCAAAAGACCAACCAACGATAATTTCCACCCGAAAAACACCCACAAAAAGCGATTATTCCGTAACTTAATCATCGATAATTTCACGAGTTAAACGCACAAACAAAAAATATAGAAAATCCTCCGTGTACATCTGTGCTCCTGCGCCGACGCTGGAGCTAGGGGCGCAAGCGTTCCGTGGGAGAATCCTACAACAGATTTACGCAAAATAAAGAACACCATGGAATACCGCATTGAAAAAGATACAATGGGCGAAGTAAAAGTCCCTGCAGAAGCATACTGGGGAGCCCAAACCGAACGTAGTATTGAGAATTTCAAAATTGCACAGGATATCAGCAGAATGCCCAAAGAGATCATTCGCGCTTTTGCCTACCTCAAAAAGGCAGCTGCTCTTACAAATCTCGATGCAGGAATTCTGTCACAGGAAAAATCAGATCTGATTGGTAAAGTGGCTGACGAGATTCTGGAAGGAAAACTGGACGACCAGTTCCCTTTGGTTGTCTGGCAAACCGGAAGCGGCACGCAAAGCAATATGAACGTCAATGAAGTCATTGCATACCGCGCGCATGTATTGAACGGAGGTTCCCTCACAGACAAAGAAAAAGTCATCCATCCGAACGACGACGTGAATAAATCGCAGTCATCCAACGACACCTTCCCCACTGCCATGCACATTGCTGCCTATCAGACTTTGATCGGGGTAACCATTCCCGGAATCGAAAAGCTCCGTGATACACTCGCGCAGAAAAGCAAAGAGTTTATGCATGTAGTGAAGATTGGCCGGACGCATTTCATGGATGCAACTCCCTTGACCTTAGGACAGGAAATCAGCGGATATGTGAGTCAGTTGAACCACGGATTGAAAGCCATCCGCAATACCCTCGACCATTTGAGCGAACTGGCTTTAGGCGGAACCGCAGTTGGAACCGGCATCAACACACCTCCGGGCTATTCCGAGAAAGTAGCAGATCACATTGCACGACTGACCGGCTTGCCTTTCATAACAGCAGAGAACAAATTCGAAGCATTGGCCGCACACGATGCCATTGTGGAAGCCCATGGCGCATTGAAAACCGTTGCAGTAAGCCTTATGAAGATCGCCAACGACATACGCATGCTTTCATCCGGTCCGCGCAGCGGTATCGGAGAAATCCATATTCCTGACAACGAACCAGGATCTTCCATTATGCCAGGAAAAGTAAATCCAACCCAGTGTGAAGCACTAACCATGATCGCAGCACAAGTAATGGGAAATGACGTAGCAATCGGCATCGGAGGTTCAAACGGACATTTCGAACTGAACGTCTTCAAGCCCGTGATGATTGCCAACTTCCTGCATTCCGCGCGACTGATCGGAGATGGCTGTGTTTCTTTTAACGACAAATGTGCCGTAGGTTTGGAGCCAATCACCGCAAACATCAAAAAACACGTCGACAACAGCTTGATGCTAGTTACCGCATTGAACACTAAGATCGGATATTACAAAGCAGCTGAAATTGCCCAAAAAGCACACGCAGAAGGAACAACCCTGAAAGAAATGGCCGTGAAACTGGGCTATCTAAGCGCAGAGGAATTTGATCAATGGGTAGTGCCGGAGAAAATGGTTTGATCAATCCGTAGGGGCGTAAAATTTTACGCCCCTACGGATTCATTACACAAATCTGTGCAAACCCCTGTAGGTACGCGATTAATCGCGTACCTGCTTCGTTTCCGGCGCCTTCGTCCCGAAATTGCGCAAATTATACGTCACAGTGAACATGTAGTAGCGGTTCAACACGTTCGATTTCACGTCTTCGATATAGGATTCCGTAACATTTCGCGTAATGCTGTTGTTGTTATTCAGGATATCAAATACCGAAACACGTAATTCCAGCTGTTTCTTCTTTAAGAGTTTGTAGCCGATCCCACCGTTCCACAGCATGATCGTTTGATTGAAACCGGAACCCAAACCGGCATAAGAGTTCACCGAATAATTCGAATTGATTACCAAACGTTCCTTGATGATCCAGTTGAATTTCGCATTGATGTTATGCACAAAATATTCATTCTGCGTCACGCTCTGACTGGTATTCACTACATTGTTGTAATTGATCGTATAGCCGACAGTAAAATCCAGGTTCTCACTGATATTACTCGAAACCGTCAATCCGGCATTTGAATTTGCGGTCTTTGCCTTGTTTACCACATTGTTGATCAATCCCGGCGCAACCGTGTAGGCTCCACCCAGGTAGAAATTCAGGTTCAGTTTCAATTTCGTCAATGAAAAACCATACGAGATTGTGGAACGTGCATTCCAGCTTCCTTCCAGGTTCACCGGCTGACGAAACTGCGCCCCGCGCTGCAAGAAAACATTCCCGTTCACTACTGTGTCACTTGTTGCGATAATTGTTGCGTTTGAAATGTAATTGTTGTTTAATTCACCTCCGAAGAAGACATTGAAATTCGTTGCCTTCTGCACATTCGTTGCGTTGAAACGTCCGAAAACCCGGTGATTGTACTGCTGCTTCAGATCCGGGTTTCCTGATGAAAGTGACAAAGGATTCGAGTTGTCGATCACATTCTGCAACTGGTCGATCGTTGGATTCCGCGTTCCGGCTCTGTAAACCAGCATCATGCTTTTCGACTTCGTAAATTCATATCTGAAACGTGCGTTCGGCAGGATGGAATTAAAGGACAAATTCACATCACGATCTGTTGGAAACTCTTGGGTATTCAGAAGCATTGAATTCTGGTAAGCGATTCCCAACTGCAAACCTGCTTTCTTCTTCTGGAAGCGAAAATTGGTCCCTCCCTCCTGCACCACTGTTTGGTTCTCGAATACATTCGAAAGTGTCGTGTCCATAAAGGCATACGAATTCGTCAGGGAATCAAAATCGTAAGTGCGTTTATCCGCAGAACTCACCGAATAAGAGGGAGCGTAATAAAACTCACTTGACCAGGCTTCACTCAAAGGTTCCGTATACGAAAGGCGGCCGTTCACCCCGTAACCGTTCGTCTCATTCTCCGAATGCTGGTTGATCCCCGCAATCGAATCCTGCCCCAGTTCATCGTAATAATGTGAGATTGATTCCTGTCCGCTGTTTCCTTCTTTTAAGTTATAGGTTCCCGTAATATTCGCCGAAAAAGTGCGTCGTGGTTTTGCAAAGCGGTGACGCCACAATAAGCTTGTACTTGCGTTCAGACCTTTATTATCGCTGAAAGTATTGTTATCGACCTGGTTGATCAAAGCATTGCTTCCATCC
>CAMPIU010000349.1 GCA_946886545.1 uncultured Flavobacteriales bacterium
CGCTTTAGCAAGAATGAACAATGCCTCTTTATTCAATTTCTTTTCAAGGAATAACGGTTTCAAACGATTAATTGTTAAATGGTACATACTCCAGTAGTTGAAGAAACGAACTAATTGAGCATTATCTTCCATGCTTAGGACTTTTTTACCGAAATAATCGGCAATGTAATCGAACGACTTCGAAATATTTTTGGAATCATTGATTTGCCCAAAATAATTAATGAACGTCAGGTGCATATTCACCATCGCTTCTGGACTAAATGTCCTATTCTGTGTCATTGCAAGTACTTTCTTAGGTTCAATAATCTTAGCGAGCTGTTGAGCCGGTAAATCCCAAACCTTTAATTTTTCAAATGAGATCAAAGAATATAATATGAGCAGATTTTCTCTTGCATCATTTGTGAGAGTTGATGTTCTTTTCAAACAAGCCATCAAAAAAAGGTTGACTTCCTGTCGATCCGGTTCAGGTAAAAGCGTAAATAATGCCGCAACATTTTGAGTCAGTTCAGGTGTATCTTTTAATAGATCATAAAAAGGAATTTCAAACATGAAAGCCGGAACTTTTCCATTCTTATATAAAACAGTCATTGCTTTGTTTGCCAAATTCCAATTCTTATTAATCAAAGCAGTTCTCAGATTGGTTTCGGCAAGTACGTTTAATGAAGTGTTCTTAGGAAGATCAGCTTCAAAGTTAATTGTGGCGCAAGATCTTCTTTGTTTCGAAAAAAGTTTCTGCCATGCAATTTCAGGATGATCTTTATATTTCAGACGAATGTCTTTATGCTTCATTACCAATAGATCATCCAATAAGTAATAGCGCATTTGGTAATCCATTAATTCCCAATTTTCCTGGTAATCCATTTGAATCAGAGATTCATCCAGATGCAATTTCAACTTGATATGCTCTTTGATCTTCTTTGCCCGCATATAGTGATAATAAGCATTTGACAAGGAATCACCATCTACTGATGAATACGATTGAATGTAAACAGAATGGACATTTTTTCCGACAGATGATAAATCAGGATAAGCCTTCGGAACAGAATCCCTAGGTGCAAAATCATAATCCAGTGTAATCGATTTCACAATTCCATGGGGTACCAAAGTTGTATTTGGCGGATCCATCAATTTTGGTATTGCAGATACCAACTTGTACTGGTCTCTTTCCTGACATACTTCGAAAAGATACATACAAACCTCTCCGTCTTTGATGAGTAAAACCGATGGTTTTAATTTTCTGTTTTGTATTTCAGTGGGAACATCTCCCAATTTTACAACAAACCGATAATCACTTTCCGCTTGATTTCCCTTTTTAAGTTCATCCCTGAAAATAGGTCTTAGCAACACTCCGTCGTAAACCGGTGACATATCCAACTGGTTCTCCTTTCCACATCTGATCTGTTCACGATCAATCAGATCAATCGCCAACCCATCCTTCGGATTAGAAAAAATAGTATTAAAAGTTGCTTTATCTGAAACCTCAAGCCACACTTCCCCATCGCGAAGACTAACGTCATTCCCCAAATTATAGACCAAATTGATATACCCTTCAAATTTATCTACGCATTTAGGATCCGCCAACGTCAAACCGAATCCATTTTTAGACAGCTGATTTGGTACAACAGTCCCTTTTTTGCCAAATACATGGGTGGCATAAATTACATTATTCGTAATATCTACCGTAAAAGCCAGATCGCCTAACTCATAGTTCCTATTGATCATATTGGCATAATGTCCGGGAGATTTTCGCCAGGCTTCGTACAATTCCTTTACTAAAACCGAAATGGTCTCTTTCGTCATAGGAAATGTTTGCGGAGTAGATTGAATCACATTTTCTCCAACCATTTCAAAATCCGTTCCTCCACAAAAATTAACTCGTGCTTTTGGCGATAGCTTTTTTGGATCAATTTCTTCGTGCTGTAAAAGACGATTCAAAGCCATGAACTCACTATGCATGACAGCCGCCTGTTCCAATGTATGATCAAAAGCTAATGGCTTTAGTTGTTTTTCTGTTCGCAGTTTATTAATTAATCCAGCAAGTTCAGATTTCAACTGCCAATAATTTTCGGATGTGAGTTGAGAATTAGCGTGTATACTCAGGAATAAACTGACAAAAAATAGAAATAGGTTCTTCATTTAAAAGTCCAGATTGAAGTACAAAGATATTGATTTGATATTAGGATACTAAGACTTTAGGATTTCAGCAATGCAAATTCACTCCTAATCTCAGTCTTAAAATCTTAACATCTTAATCCATTTATTTCCAACTCAGCAATTCCAGGTCTTTTGAAACCGGTTTACTGTATTTATGCTGAATGGAACGAATGATCTTTTCCATCGAATCCCAGTTTGCATGTCGGAAAGCACTCACCGCAATAATCGATCTACCTGGAAAAGCCCCCTGTTCATCGCGAATTGGTTTGAATTCGGTATTTTGGTAAACAAGCGGATGATAATATTCCGGAATCAGTGTATATCCGCCCTGCTGATCAACCATCCGCATCAGCAGATCCATATTTCCCCCCTGGTAATTCCAGCTTGAGGGCAAATCTTCGTCAATTGAACAAAACTGCATCATTTGCGTGCGCAAACAGTTTCCCTTATTCAGAAGCCAGGGTTGTAAATCTTTTAATTGATCAACCATCAATATTTCACCCGGAACACTCGGTGCATAAGCTAAGATCTCTTCTGTATACATAGGTGTGATACGGTAATTGTGTTGATTTAACGGACCAGCAAGAATGGCCAGATCTACTTTTCTTTGATCCAATGCTTCAATCAACTCTTCTGTTTTCAATTCCTCTACAAAAACCTGGGTTGTAGGAAGCAAACTCTGCCATTCCTGAAAGTTATCTAACAATAAATAAGCTGCAACCGTAGGAATCACACCAATTCTTAGGCGTTCCTTATATGTTCCGGAATAGATCTGACGAATCCGGTCAATAGCTCCAAAATCTCCCAGAATTTGCTGCAAAAGCGGAATCAGAGATTTCCCGAAATCCGTTAGCTCCATGGAATTTGTATCCCGATGAAAAATCAAATGTCCCAATACTTCTTCGGCTTTCTTTAATTGCATGGAAAGCGTAGGCTGAGTAACGAAACATTGCTCTGCAGCCCTGCTGATTGAACCCGTTTCATAAACGGCCAGGATATAAGCGATTTGTTGTGGTGAAATCATTATAAATTAATTCTATGGATTCATAAAGTTAATCAATAACATTTATATTTAAAAAAGCCGCACCTTTGTTTTGTACGACAGCAGGATTTTAGGACTTCAAGATTTTAAGACTTTAAAAAATCTAGTCCTGACATCTTAAAATCCTAATGTCCTAAAATCTATATAATATGAGCTCACAACAAGATTTGAATAACAAAATGAATCGCCTTTTGGCAACGTACCAGGTACATTATCAAAATCTTCGTGCGATTCACTGGAATATAAAAGGAAGCAATTTTTTCGAATTACACTTGAAATACGAGGAATTGTATACGAGAACACAAGTAGTCATAGATGATTTGGCCGAGCGAATTCTTACTCTGGGAATTACTCCTCTTCACCGCTTTGAAGATTATTTGAAGAACAGTGAATTGAAAGAAAACGCAACTATTCATGACGGAAAAGAAGGAATGACTTATATTCTGAAAGCACAGGAAGCAATTTTGAAATTAGAGCGCGAAATCCTGACCGAATCAGCTGATTTGGGAGATGAGGGAACGAACTCTATGATCAGCGACCTGGTTCGTGAGAAAGAAAAAACAAACTGGATGTTTGCAGCGTGGCTGGGAAAATAGACATTAGGATATCCGGTCCCGATAATTATCGGGATTAGGATGTTAAGACTAAGCCCTGATGTATGTCATAGGAAAGCATTCGATTCTTTTCTAAAATTGAAATAGTAAATAAAATTGATTTTAGGATTCAGATATTCAGACAATAAAAC
>CAMPIU010000350.1 GCA_946886545.1 uncultured Flavobacteriales bacterium
GTTTTATAGTAATACGGTATCTAAAATCCCCTGAATTGTCAGATTCCAATAAACTAGCGTGATCGCAATCTCCAAGAATATCAAACCCTAAAATATAAACATCAAATTTTGATGTGAAATCTTTACTGTCCAATATTTCATCTTCTTTGAAGAATACTGGATAGGGATATTTGGATAAAATAGTATTATTGAAATAATTTTCCAGCTCCTTTTTTCGGTCTACATCTTTTGTAAGATTCCAAATTGGAACTAAACTTTTTTTATCAAAACCGCATAATACGGGGTCTGTTGAAATTCCAGAAGCCCATTTTTGGTATTGTTCACTATTTTTAATGTTATTCGTGTATTCGGAATTTCCACCAACAACATTCAGTCTCGTACTGGTTTTTGAATTGGTAAGAACAGATTTGAATCTTTCATCCATACTGTAATTACCACTGATCACTTTATACTGTGCTGAAATAGCCTCTTTAAGTTCATTTGTAGTTATTGATTTTGATAGAGTTGAAGTCGTTAAGTAGTCAATTCGACCACCTAAATAAGCACTTGATATAAAATGAGTCCCATATAATTCAAACAATTCTTCTGGAGCAAGGTTTGCCAAATCGGTTTTGAATTGTTCATCAAGATATTCGATTACTTTATCAAGATTTCTTAAATCAAGAGAAATTCGCCATTTAGTATTGATATCCATATAGGTGTAATAGAATAGCTTTTCTCCGTTTTTGTAAGAATCATTCAAGTGATTATCTATAGAGGCCTTAAAGAAGAGTGCTTCTCCTCCCAATCCTACATTTTGTGATAATTGCTTCGAGTATTCCTGTATGCTTGATCCTTCAACAGTTGTAATTATATGATCTGAAATATTTTCAATCGAAATAAGTAAAGGAGTATTTTGCCCGAATTGATTCATCTCAGTGGTCATTTTTGAGAAATTGAATATTTTATACCGCTCAATACTTTTATTACTTGCGTATTCCCCAAACACATTGTAGCCTTTGCCAATTATACCTTGACCAGGATAAGACGTTTGACTAAATAAATAATTCGAAAAACTCGATAACAGCAGCGCAAGAGTTAATAGTTTCATGTAACAAAAAAGGTTTCGTTGCGAATCTAACAAAAGACATCTTTAGTTGATCCTTTAGTCCTCATTTTCAGTAATTACCACATTTCCGGAATGTGGTTTACCGCAGTGAGAGGATTACATCGGCTGAGAGAAAATACCCCTTAAAAACTTAGCAGCCGGGTCAAGTAAAATCATCCTTAAAGGTAGTGCATAAATAGAGCGTGGATAGAGCGTAGATAGAGCGTAGATAGAGCGACTTTTGTACTAAATTTTAACAACCTGTCCCGGCTCTTCGGGATCCAAGATTGGGAATTAATCTCTAGCTGATTTTCGAATTTCACACCCAAGCCATTTTCTGAATTACAACACTTTCCATTTACCACAGATTCGCAGATTAGAGCGAGCCTAATACTTACGCTGAAGCTTCAGCATAGGCGCACCGGCCTCGCTTAAATGGTCCCGAAGTTTCGGGAGTAAGCGCCATAAAAAATCTGTGCAACTTGTCCCGGGACTTCGGGATCTGTGGGAGAAAACAAATTACCACAGATTTCTAAATAATTCTTACTTTCATCCCTGCAAACTATTCACATTCATGCAACGCGAAAAAATCATACAGTTTTTAGAAGAAATAGGAATTCCGGTTATTGAAACGGAACTTCCCGACAACTGTTTTCTCCCTGGTTTGGCTCTTGAACGGAACACCATCCTGATGGATCCGCAGCGCATGAAGTATCCGGGAGATTTATTGCACGAAGCCGGACATTTAGCGGTGACGGAAGAAGCTCATCGCTCTTTGATCGGAACGAGTGAAATGGATCCAGCCTGGCCGAGTGACGGAGATGAACTGGCGGCCATTCTTTGGTCTTATGCAGCTTTGACGCACCTGGGCCTGGAGCCGGAAGTGGTTTTTCACCCGGACGGATACAAAAATGAATCTGAATGGCTGATCGAACAGTTCCGGAACGGGAATTACATCGGCCTGCCCTTGTTTGAATGGATGGGATTTTGCTCGGTAACAGAAAAACCCTTTCCCCAAATGCTAAAATGGCTGCGATGAGTAAAGATCAGATCACAAAGTATTTAAAGTTCCCGCTTCAGTTTGATGAAGAGCGGTTGGTGGCCGATTTGTCGCGCGCTATGGAGGCTCAGTGGATTCCGCATTTCAATACGGGCGGATACGTGGGGAATTGGAAAGCGGTTTCGCTCTACGCGGCAAATGGAAATGAACAGAACATTTTTGCGCACCTGCAGGATCAGTCTTCAATCACTGAAACTCCGCTGATGAAGGAGTGCCTGTACTTTAAAGAGGTATTGGACTCGTTCAAATTTCCGGTACTTTCCGTGCGTTTATTGCGCCTGGAAGCAGGGGCGGAGATCAAACCGCATACCGATCACGAACTGGGCTATGAGGACGGACAGTTCCGCCTGCACATTCCCATTGTGACCAATCCCGGCATAGAATTTATCCTCGACGGGGAAAGACTGACAATGCTCCCGGGAGAATGCTGGTACACCAATGTGAATTTTGTACACTCGGTGGCAAACAGGGGAACAATCGACCGGGTTCACTTGGTCATCGACGGCATCCGCAATGACTGGACCGACGCACTCTTTTTCTCCCTGGCACCGGAATCCAGCTTTGAATCAGTCCGTGAGGAAAAGCTATCCCCGGAAACCATTCAACGCATGCTCGAAGAACTTCGAAACAATCCTCAGATGGCCGATCATCCAATCATCCGGGAACTGGAGGAAAAACTCAAAAGCGGAAACTGAATTCCCAAAATCTTGTAACAAAACACAACCGGATATACAAACTACACCGGCTCAAACGCTCAATTACCCGACAGGAGAAATTCCATAGAATTTTCAAATTGTCACCCGTCCTTCTGCTTGTTCGGAAGAAATGACAACCTGCCTGTACGGTTACCAATCCGGGAAAGTGCTTGTCATTTGGGGTCCTGATCCCGTCTTTCCTTGGATAGGTCCGGACAGGCAGGTTGGCCGAAGGTTGTAATTGAGCAAAGGCATTTTTGCTTACTTTTTTTGCCTTGGAAAAAAGTAAGGAATAAGAGCGTTTACCGATCCAGGAAAGTGCTTGCCATTTGGGGTCCTGACCCCGCCTTTCCGTGGATAGTTTACTAATTCCTGGAATTCATAACAAACACAAGCGGCTTTACAAACTACACCGGCTCAAACGCTCAATTACCCGACAGGAGAAATTCCATAGAATTTTCAAATTGTCACCCGTCCTTCTGCTTGTTCGGAAGAAATGACAACCTGCCTGTACGGTTACCAATCCGGGAAAGTGCTTGTCATTTGGGGTCCTGATCCCGTCTTTCCTTGGATAGGTCCGGACAGGCAGGTTGGCCGAAGGTTGTAATTGAGCAAAGGCATTTTTGCTTACTTTTTTTGCCTTGGAAAAAAGTAAGGAATAAGAGCGTTTACCGATCCAGGAAAGTGCTTGCCATTTGGGGTCCTGACCCCGCCTTTCCGTGGATAGTTTACTAATTCCTGGAATTCATAACAAACACAAGCGGCTTTACAAACTACACCGGCTCAAACGCTCAATTACCCGACAGGCAAAATTTGGGGAGTTAACCACTCCCGGTAGCTATGGGGACACCCAGACTTGATTTTCCCACAGATGCACAGATTAGAGCGAGCCTACCCCCGAATAATTTCGTATACGGGACAGGCGGCCTCGCTTAAATGGCGACTGGTAAGAGGATTTATGTACTTTAAACAGGTAGCGCCAAAAATAGCTATCTTCAAAGCTACAGTTTGAAAAATTTCAAGTGATGACTTTGGGGTCAAAACTTTGCGTTCTTCCACTCTTTGCGGTTTACATAAGACTCTATTTATAAAC
>CAMPIU010000351.1 GCA_946886545.1 uncultured Flavobacteriales bacterium
TTTCAGGGTTGATCGCAGGTATCATCGGCGGGATTGTGGTTGGAAGTATTTCCGGGTCAGCTATCGGGGTTGCAGGTCCTGCAGCAGGATTAACAGCCATTGTAGCAACCGCCATCGGTGATTTGGGTTCTTACGAGATCTTTCTTTCCGCGGTGGTATTTGCCGGAATCTTTCAGATTATACTTGGGATTGTCAAAGCAGGATTTATTTCCTACTACTTTCCCAACGTAGTAATCAAAGGAATGCTGGCAGCTATCGGGCTTCTGATTATTTTCAAACAAATTCCGCATGCCATAGGCTACGATGAAGATTATGAAGGTGATCAATCTTTCCTTCAGGCAGATGGACACAATACATTCTCAGAACTTTTTTACAGTCTGAATTACATCTCACTTCCTGCAATTCTTATTTGCGCAGTTTCAGTTGCCGTATTGATCTTATGGGATAACAAGCGAATTCAAAATACCTTCCTGAAATTTGTTCCGGGACCACTTATCGTCGTAGTGATCGGAATCGTTGCAACAATTTCCCTTCAGGGATCTTCATGGGAATTAATACCGAAACACCGGGTAGATCTGGGAATCAGCGGGAAATCCTTTGGTGAACTTTTCACTTTTCCGGATTTCAGTCACCTGGGGAATTATAAAATTTATCTGACAGCGGCGACCCTGGCAATTGTAGCCAGTCTGGAAACGCTTCTGAGTGTAGATGCTTCCGATAAACTGGATCCGAAAAAACGAATCACCCCTGTAGATAGGGAACTCTTAGCTCAAGGGATCGGAAACATGACTTCAGGACTTATTGGCGGGCTCCCCGTGACTCAGGTCGTGGTAAGAACATCTGCCAATGTCAATTCAGGAGGAACCAATAAACTGGCAGCCGTTTTTCACGGTTTCCTGATCGCAGTAACTGTTCTGACTATTCCAAATGTCTTTAGCTATGTGCCGTACGCATCCCTTGCAGCAATACTCATCATGGTTGGATTTAAGCTTGCAAAACCTGCTTTATTTAAAAAGGTTTTCAAGGAGGGTTGGCTTCAGTTCATTCCGTTCATGGCTACAATCGTGGGAATTCTGTTTACCAATTTACTTTACGGAATCGGGATTGGATTAGCAGTTTCATTTTTGGTGATCCTGTATTACAATTATAAATTATCTCATTACCTTTCCGTAGAAGGAGAGATTTATCATGTCCGGCTAACGGAGCACATGACTTTCCTGAATAAGGCATCATTGATCGAAACCCTGTTGAAGATCCCGAATGGTGTGACGGTGATTATCGACCAAAGTGAAGCCAAATTTGTGTCAAACGATATCATCGAGTCTATCGAAGACTTTAAAATACGAGCAAAAGACAAAAACATTGAAATTGAAATTATTAAACCAATCGAATTAGAAGATGAAAGAGATATTTGAAGGAAACAGAAAATGGGTAGAAGAAACATTGGCAAATGACCCGGCATTCTTTGATAATTTATCACAAGGACAAACACCTGAATATTTATGGATCGGTTGTTCAGACAGCCGCGTTCCGGCAAATGAGATTGTCAACCTTCCTCCGGGAAGTATTTTTGTGCAGCGCAATATTGCCAACCAGGTTATTAACTCAGACATGAACTTGTTGAGTGTTGTTTACTATGCGGTGAAATACCTGAAAGTAAAACACATTTTGGTGGTGGGTCATTACGGTTGCGGTGGAGTTACTGCAGCAATGAGCAACAGCAGTTTTGGTTTCCTTGACAACTGGCTGGTAAGCATTAAAAATGTGTATACGAAATACCATCAGGAACTAGACAATATCAAAGACGAAGAATTGCGTGTAAACCGTTTGGTTGAATTGAATGCGATCGAACAAGCCCGAAATATGGCAAAGATCTCATTTATTCAGGAGGAATGGCAAAACAACAATCCGATTGAAATTCATGCCCTGGTATACAGTTTGAAGGACGGAAAATTACGCGATATGGAATCTACATTCAATAATTCGAATGATTTGAAACCCGTATTCCAGATTAACCAGTTCTAATTCATGATTGAGGAAACAATCAGTCAGCTGAAAGAACTCTTTGAACCTTTCAGAAATGCCGGGCGTGCGAAAACCGCCAGCGCATATATGAGGGATCAATTCTCATTCATTGGGATGAAAACCGAAATTCGAAGAAGTGCTCAGAAAAGCTGGATTGATTCCCTCAAAACACTGGAAGACAGAAATCTTAGATGGTCAATTATTCGCGCTCTTTGGGAAAAAGAAGAGCGTGATTACCATTATGCGGCTATCGACTTATTAAACTCCTGGCCAAAAAAACTCTTCTCGGAAGAAGACTCAAGCGAACTCGAATGGCTTCTCAACCAAAAATCATGGTGGGACAGCGTGGATGCAATTGCTTCCAACTACCTTGGAAAATGGGCCTTGCTATTTCCTGAAAAGGCCAGGGAAACTTTTGAAAAATGGCGTTACCATGAGTCTTTTTGGCTACAACGCTCTTGCTTGATTTAC
The DNA here is from genome assembly GCA_946886545.1 of uncultured Flavobacteriales bacterium. The sequence continues at coordinate 2,497 of CAMPIU010000351.1, forward strand.
CAATTAAAATATAAAGACAAAGTGGATATTCCTTACTTGGAAAGTTTGATCATTCAACTGAAAGGAAACAAGGAATTCTTTATTCAAAAAGCTATCGGCTGGTCACTCAGACAATTATCGAAATACAAACCGGAGGAGGTAGTCCGAATTCTTGCTAATAACCCGATTAAAGGATTGGCTTTGAGAGAGGCAAGTAAATACCTGAAGTAATTATCAATTATATAGGGATTTAATTATCAATGGAAATTCCTTTCTTGATAATTAGCAATTGATAATTTTGCATTTGCTTGTTACTTTTCCAAAACGCTACATTCTCTATCAAAACCCAAGACTTTGTTTAAAAAGAAAACACATACTATATTTAACGAAGCCCAGCAAATTGAACTTGCCCAAAAAGATCACCGGCATTTTGGACCATTGTATGAACGGTATTTCGAACAGATCTTCCGGTTCATTTTCAAAAGGCTTGGAGGAAACGAAGAAGTAGCCGGAGACCTCGTGCAACAATGCTTTATGAAGGCAATGGCAAATATTGGTAAATACGAAGACAGAGGGCTTCCTTTCAGTGCCTGGCTTTACCGGATTGCTCAAAATGAAGTGAATATGTTCTTTAGATCCGAGAAGAAGAACTATTCGGTTGAAATAAGTGACAGACAGCTTTATTCGATCCTGGAAGAAACCGGAGAGAACACTGTACGACAAGAAGATTTGGACCAACTGATTGAAATAATCAATAACTTAGATGAAACTCAAACAGATTTAATAGAATTACGATTTTTCCAGGAACTCAGCTTCAAAGAGATCGCAGATATCTACCAAATTAGCGAAGCAAACGCCAAAATGAGAATTTATCGCTTACTGGAAAAAATTAACACCAATTGGAAACGCGAATCATGAGAAAATTTCGAAGAATAACGAACGAAAAATCACAGGAACCCACCAAAGAACAAATGGTGCGCTACAAGGATTTTGCCTCGCTTTCTCATAAATATGAGCGTTTGGCAAAACGTCCGAAAAAACCTTTATACAAGGACCCGAAGCTGTTTTTGCTTCTATTAATCATAGGATTAATGTTCCTGTTGGTATTCCTGGAATCTTAAAACCCTTCAATATCCAGCTCTCTCATTGCCACAAATGATTTGAGAACTTTCTCGCCAATTCCGGGAACTTCCACATGAATTAAATAGACTCCCGAAGCAACGGGTATTCCTGCCTTATTTGCCAATGTCCAGTCAAGGAAAGTAAGTGCATTGTCCTTTTTGAATTGATTCACTATTTTACCCGACATGGTATAAATCGTAACCGTACACACTTCCGGCAGGTTTACGATCTTAATCCGTTTGTCTACTTTATTCCGCTCATATTCTGAGAACGCATAGTATGGATTCGGTACCACATTGATTAAATCCAATGCCGTTG
>CAMPIU010000352.1 GCA_946886545.1 uncultured Flavobacteriales bacterium
ACAGTTATTACGATTCTCAAAACAAAGTTGTCCTGTCCAGTGCTCAGGGAAGTGGATTGAATGAAGCGAATATTGTTACGCAGTACATTTCCGCGCATGGTGATCTGGAATCATTTGATCAGCAAACATATCCGGTAAATCTTCCTGGTACAATGCAGCTAACCATGTTGCTCACTGCAATTGAACAAGGCAACGAACGATACTATGTTTTAGGCGCCGGTTCACCGTCCTCTATGAAATTGCTCTGGTTAAAAGTGAATAAAACCACCGGAGCTTTGATAAGTACCATCACAAGTACCGAAAACTACAAGACTTCTTATTTCGAACCGAAATTGGTGGGAAATGAATTGGTTACCTATATAGTGAAAAGCTCAGGAGGTTTGGTGCGCATAGCATTAAATACCGGCACCTTTACTGCTCCCACAGAAGAATTAGTAAGTGCTTCTGTCACAAGTACGGCTACTTTTGCAAATACAACTACATCCGGTTTTAAAAGCGGAAATCTCTTTGTTGTAAACGGACTGGAAAAAGTGGTTTTGGGCGTTGGAGTTCCATCTGCAATTATCTATACGCGTACAGCAGCAAATACTTATACGACAGTGAATACCGGAATTACAACTCAGCGTTCGGTAAGTTCCTTCTTAATTGATCCGACAACCATTGGGATTACAAACGGGATCAATATTGAACATTACAACGCAGCCGGAACGATAACCAATACAGGATTCTTTTCTTGGCCTGCAAATTCGATTGCGAGCCAGGTTGAATATATGAATAGTCAATATCACATTTACTACAAGTATACCAATACACAGAAGGGAATCTTTTTTAAAACAGATCAGGCCTTCCAGATCCTGGACTCATCCGGAACAAATGTATTTCTTTATCATATTCATAAATCTCCCAACGGTATGTTGTTGGTTGGATCTGATAGTGAAAAGGGATTATCCCTTGATTTGGACGGAAATCCCGAAATGGGGCGAGTAGCTTATTGCGAAGCATATTCAAATTTTCCGGCTTTGGAATATGATGAATATGGAACGGAATTGACATCCGGTCAGCATCTGAGTGCAGTCATCGGTTTGGGAACAAAAGTGATCACAAGTCCTTACGGATTATCCGGTGCTAATTATGACGGTCTTTCTGCCTGTTACAATTTGAGTGAACATTTTGTGGGCTTTATCGGATCGAATGATATGGTTTCAAACCCCTTGTCAAGCTTTTCGGATCAGTACGATGAACTGCCTGGTCCATACACCACAAGTGCATTGTATGATGAAATACTTGAAGCAAAATACAATCGCCCGTATCACGTAAGTCTTCAAATGATTCAGGATCACATTGATTCCGTACAATCCGGTTCTTCAACTTATATTCCTGTTTGGGCAATTAGAAATTGGCCGGCACATGGGAATACAGCTTTGGGTCAGGAAGCAGATCTGGCGCCCTTTGTGGATAACAATTCAAACGGAGTGTACGAACCGCTTCTGGGAGAGTATCCGGGCATCTATGGAAATGATTGTGTATTCAGTATTACGCATTACAGAGACAATGGGAATACCAATAAGGCGCTTGAATTCCATAGTTATGTCTACACTCAGGCTTGTGACACTACCGAAACTTTTGATAACGTATTGATGCGGAAAGTTCAGGTTTATTCCCGCGGTGCTGTCATAGACTCCTTGTTTTTCGGTGGACGTTTTGACGGCGATCTGGGGAATTTCAACGACGATTATGCAGGAACCCATGTAGAGCTTGGATTAGTTTATAATTATAATGCCGATGCGTTCGACGAAGATAATTCAGGAAGAATCGGTTACCATGATACACTTGCAGCTCAGGGACTCATGGTCTTGAAAGGATTCAAGCAGGCTAATGACGGATTGGATAATGGAATAGGAGTTCAACCCGGGCAATCGGTAAACGGTTATGGTTTCAATGATGGAATTGTAGATAATGAATACACCGGTTTATCTTCCGTGAATATATTTTCCGGAACCAATGCCCCCCTTGGAATGTCTGATCCGACATCAACTACTCAATGGTACAATGTGTTGAATGGATACTTTCAATTGGGAGATCAGATGTACTACGGAGGAGCAGGATTTCCCGGAGGACCATGCGTAACAACGATCCCGACTAATTACATGTTTCCGGCAGATTCAGATACTTTGAATTGGGGAACTGAAGGTGTTGACCCCGGATTTGCGTGGTCGGAATTTGAACCGTGCGGAAACGGATCAACTTCAAATCCTGCTGGCGATCGCAGAGGTGGATACTCTTTTGGGAAAACAGCCTTAAGTAATGGGGGAGTTATTGAGCTGGATTATGCGTATTTGATTAAACGTCAGTCTGCTCCGGCAGCTACTATTTTCGAACCGGTAAATGATTTGTTTGTAAAAGCTAGTGCAGTTAGAAATGCTTTCTTATCCAATGACGGACCATGTGGAATTAACTTTGACCCGATTCCTGAAGATTTGGGAATTGGAGAGAGCTTAATAAACGCAGAAGATCTGTTCACAGTTTATCCGAATCCTACAACCGGTCTTATCCGTGTTAACGGAATTTCAGAAGCTGGAGGAACAATCCGTATCTTTGATATCAATGGAAAGCTCTTGCAAACGGTAACAGATTACCAGGCAATGCAGGTCATTGATTTGAGTGAATTGGAAGGAAATATGTTTATCCTTCAAATCAGCAGTGAATCGAAAACAACACAAAAAAGAGTTGTGAAATATTAATTGTAAAGAGACTGAGCTTCAGTCATCGAGTCTGTCTTAGCGGTGGATGTCGAAATTGCTTTCAAACCCATTCGTCAGTTGATGAATGGGTTTTTTAGTGTCCCAATTCCAACCTCTTCTTAGAAACACGCCCCCCTCTTTTAAGGGGAAGTAAACGACGAACAGGTTATTGAAAAACAGGTAAACCCATTGTTTTTTGGATGGAAACCCTGAAAGATTTTTATGCAGGAGAAAAGAAATCAAATGAAGCAGTAACCTTTTTACAGGAAACGCATGCCGTTCACCGTTATTGGGACAGAACACTCACTACTTTGTTTTTGAAGAATAACCAATGTTTCTAATTTAACCACATAGGTACATAGCACACATAGAAAATTGACGGAAGATGTTCTTCCTAGTTTTTATAATTATAAAACTATGTTACCTATGATTCTATGTGGTTCATAGATCTAAAGATAATTATGCCCGGATAGCAATCGGATCAGGTTTCCCTAATTGGTACAAAAAGACGAAATGGGAACCTACAGCAGTCATTAAAGTCTCATTCTCCAAATAAGCAACCCCGAATTCCTCAGCCGTTTCTTTTACGATCTCCGCAATTTCAGGATAATGAACATGAGAAATATATGGAAACAAATGATGTTCAACCTGGAAGTTCAAACCACCTACATACCAGGAAATCCACTTGCTCTTGCGGGCAAAGTTAGCTGTAGTCTGAAGTTGGTGAATTGCCCAGTCGTTTTCAATAATTCCTTCTTCGTTTGGAAGCGGATGACTCGTTCCTTCAACAGTATGAGCCAATTGAAAGATCAAAGCAAGTATAAATCCTGCAATCGCCTGCATAATTATAAATCCTGCAATTGTTATTCCAACCGGTAAACCGACGATAACAATGGGTAAATAGAGCGTTGTAAAAAAGTAAGCTACTTTCAGCAAAATGATTTGCGTAAACTTGCGGACACTGCTTTTCTTCTCTTCACAAAACGTTTTGTGTTTACGGTATTGAATGAATTGAACGAAATCTTTCAGTGTAACCCAATATAAGGTTAGAATTGAATAAAAGAAAACAACATAAATAAACTGAAAACGATGATAGGCCTTGCGCTCAGAATGCGGGCAAAAACGCATCAGTAATTTATCGTCAATATCC
>CAMPIU010000353.1 GCA_946886545.1 uncultured Flavobacteriales bacterium
ATTTGGGGACAAGTCGGGAAAACCTATTCTTTAAAAGTTCAATTGAACGGTGAAATTTTTCTTTCCAGCACTCAAATTGTAAATCCTACCCCACTCGATTCAGTTTACTGGAAACAAGATCCTGGAGCAAATCCGGGACATGGCTATTCCTGGGCAAGACTCTCAGATCCCGGAGGATTTGATGCGTACCTGTGGCAGGTAAAACGAATCAATATGGTAGATGGTCAGACGAAAGACCCGAACTTTAAAACAACTTTCAGCCCGGTATTCGATGATGAATTTTTCAATGGTCAAACATTTGATTTCTCCTATGAAAATCCGTTTACCTGGGATGACGAAACTGTAGAAGACGCAGATAAAGGCTATTACAAGCAAGGAGATTCTGTGGTCATCAAATTCTCAAAGATTGACGCAAATGTTTACAACTTTTTAGAAAAGAAATACATTCAGCTTGGAACTGCAGGGAATCCGTTTGCTTCGCCAACAACTATTCCTTCAAATATTCAGGGAGGTGCTATCGGACTTTGGGCGGGGTATTCACCAATTTTTGATACCTTGTATTGTGTACCATAAAGAATGGATAATTGAGAATTGAAAAATTGAAAAGACCTCTAATACTAGTTGCTTGAATCGATTCAACATCTCAGGTTTATACTTTTCAATTTTACATTATCAATTTTTAATTAATTGAGTTATAAACGCCCTTTTGTTATTTTCATTTTGACAATTTTATCGCGAACTGTCAGATAGATATTAACTTTGTTTTATGAAACAACAAGAAGATTTCATTAACGTACGGAGATTAATTAAAAGCAAGAATCCACGTTTATTAAAATGGATCCCTGGTTTTATCATCCGTTATTTGGAGCGCATTCTTCACCAAAAGCAAATCAATAATTTTCTGAATACACATGATTCCAAAAATCAGGAGTTTTGTAAGGACGTATTGGAAGAAATTGGAGTTACTTATTCCATTAAGGGGATTGAAAACATTCCGAAAACAGGAAAATGTGTGATTGTTATGAATCACCCGCTTGGTGGTATGGACGCAATCGCATTAGTTGATGCATTACGTGATCACCGGACAGATATCAAGTTTATCGTGAATGATCTCCTTTTGAACTTATACCCTCTAAAGGAAATTTTTGTAGGAATCAATAAACACGGAAAGACTAAAAGCAGTTCCCTTCTCCAGGTGAACACCTTGTTTTCCTCTGATCAGCTGATTGGCGTTTTTCCTGCCGGTTTGGTAAGTAGAAAGAAAAACGGAGTTGTAAAGGACCTGGAATGGAAGAAAGCATTTGTAAAACAGGCACGATTGAACAACCAGTTGATCGTTCCGGTGCATATTGACGGGGAATTATCAAACTTTTTCTACCGTTTAGCGAATTTTCGTAAATTTCTGGGAATAAAAGCAAATATTGAAATGCTTTATCTGGCTGATGAAATGTTCCGTCAAAAAGGAAAACACATTCAATTTACCGTTGGAACGCCCATTGAAGCTAAAACATTAGACACAAATACCTCAGACGTGGCTTGGGCCGAGTGGTTCAGAAATTACGTCTATACCTTGAAACAAAATTTATGAAACCAATAATACCTGCTGTAGACAAAGAGATCATCAAAAAAGAACTTGCCGAAGTTGGATTGATTCGAACTACCCGGAAAGGTGATAACGAGATCTATTTTGTAAATATTCATACCGCTCCCAATATCCTTCGCGAGATCGGGCGTCTGCGTGAAGTTACATTCCGTTTTGCCGGCGGAGGAACCGGTGAAGAATTGGACCTGGATGAGTTTGATACGCAGGAAAACGGTTATGATCAACTAATCGTTTGGTCGCCGGAAGACGAAGAAATCATCGGTGGATATCGTTTCATACTATGCAAAAATGCCATCGATGAAAAAGGAGAAATCCATCTTTCAACCACTCATTATTTTGATTTCTCGGAAAAGTTCATAAAAGAATACCTGCCAACAACCTGTGAATTGGGCAGAAGCTGGGTGCAGCCTAATTATCAACCTACACAAAATCCAAGAAAAGGATTATTCGCATTGGATAATATTTGGGACGGACTGGGAGCTTTGGTTATTCATTACCCTGAGATCAGGTATTTCTTCGGTAAAGTGACCATGTATCCTTATTACAACCGCGAAGCACGGGATTTCCTGCTCTTATTCATGCATCATTATTTCCCGGATAATGAAAAACTAATGGTTCCTTATCATCCGCTGAAAATTGAATACAACGCCATGTTTGTAGAGGAACAATTGAAAGGACTCGACTTCAAAGACGGTTTTAAAGTACTCAACACTTTTGTAAGACAACATGGTGAGAATGTACCACCTTTGGTGAATATTTACATGCATCTTTCTCCAACAATGAAAACCTTTGGAACAGCTGTAAATCCTGATTTCGGAAACGTAGAAGAAACGGGAATTCTGGTTACAATAGCTGATGTTTATCAAGATAAGAAAGAAAGACATTTAACTTACTAGCTTATGAAGCACGAGTTTGAACGCTGTTTTACAAAAGACCTGGAATCCTTGGCTAAAGAAATAGAACTTTGTAACGAAGAAACTGTTTTATGGCGTGTTACCCCGGGAATTACAAACTCAATAGGGAATTTGACCCAGCACCTGATCGGAAATCTGAATCATTTTATCGGAGCTACAATCGGTGAAACCGGTTATGTAAGAAATCGGGAAGCGGAATTTTCAGAACGCTATTTCACCAAAGCAGAGTTGATAAATGAACTTTCCGGAACGTCAAAAATGCTGGAAAAAGTTCTCGGATCACTTACCAATGAACAACTGGAGAAAACATATCCTTATGAAACTTTCGGTTATTCAATGACTACCGGTCACATGATTACCAAACTGGCAAGTCATTTGGGATATCATTTGGGGCAGATTAATTATTTGAGGAGAATTTTAGAGAATTGAAAAGAAAAAATTGGTTTTAAATCAAATAAGGTAGGTTTCCCCGTCTTCCACCACCCTGACATTCCCGAAAATTTTAGACGCTTCTTCCATGTGCTTCAAACCATTATCATAGCGCGCGCTTAAATGTCCCAATAACAATTTCCCCACCCCGGCTTGTTTCGCAATAACAGCAGCTTGCTCGGCTGTTGAATGGAATGTTTGTTTGGCACGTTCCAGTTTGTCATTCAAAAAAGTTGCTTCATGGTATAAAACATCTGCGTTTTTGATGTATTGTACAATCCGTTCGTCAAAGATGGTATCAGAACAATAAGCATACGATTTGCTGGGTTTTGCCGGATACGTATATTCATCGGCATAAATGATCTCACCCGATTCCAATTCTACATCAACCCCCAGCTTTAATTTAGGGATCAGTGTTAATGACAGACCTGCTTCCTCAAATCTGTCGGCATTCAACTTTCGTTCTTTTGGTTTTTCCCTGATCAAAAAACCGTTTGTAGGAATTCTGTGACTCAAAGGAAAGGTCCGGATCTCGATCAGTTTATCTTCATAAAGCAAGCGATCTTCTTTTCCATTGAGCGCTATAAATTGAAGTTCAAATCCTAGTTTTGCACCCCCAACTTCTAATTGCAGGCGAATAATTTGCTCCAGTTCTTCGGGACCGTAAATCGTCAATCCTTTATCTCTTCCGAGCAAATGTAAACTACTGAGTAGGCCAACCAAGCCAAAAAAATGATCTCCGTGAAGATGGGAAATTAAAATGTGATTGATTTTTTGAATATGCACATGGTATTTACGCAACTGAACCTGTGTGCCTTCTCCGCAATCAATCAGGATATGGCGGTCATTGCATTGTACATATTGAGAAGTAGGATTTCTATTTGAAGTTGGCAACGCAGCACCTGAACCTAATATGGTTACTTCAAAGCTCATTCTTTAT
>CAMPIU010000354.1 GCA_946886545.1 uncultured Flavobacteriales bacterium
TTTAAGCTCAATTCCTGATCTTCCACCGGATCGTAATAATAGATCGAATTGTCCGGATAAATCCGGAATTCAAAATAAGTTGCCATAGCTTCTCCGTTATCTTCCGAAATTGAAATACCGTAATATTCCTGGTCGTCGGACGGAGTGGATGCGATGCGCCCAACCAAATGCCGTTTACCTTTTGAGTCGCGTTCAATTTTATCCGACAAGGCCTTTACTTCCGGAAGCTGCCAAACTTTATCGATCAGCCGGTCTTCCGTATTGGTGATTTTTACATGTGTGTCTTTCTTTGGTTTGGGAACTATCTTTTCCGGTTCCACTTTTGTACCGTCCATTTTTTTCTCCGTTTCTACGGGATTTGTAGTGATTTCCTTCTCTTCGGTATTATCACCGCAGGAAAACAGAAAGCTTGTCAAAAGAATGGCTGCTATCGGTCTGTATTTTTTCATGGAAACAAGTTAATATAAATCCGTATATTTAGTAATGAATTTAACACCTGTTGTATGAAAATAATGATCGGTTTATTAGCTTGTTTCGTTAGTTCTTTCAGTTTCGGACAAGTTGCCCTGGCTATGCCTGAATACAATGTCGTTTACCGCGGTTACGATAATAAGTTTGAAATAGGGGCAGGTGAGGATACCCGTTTTGTGGTGTTAGAAAGTACCCAGGCTGAAGTTTTCAGGGGCGATTCGTGTTTTTATGTCAGACCTACCGGACCTGAAAAAACGATTACAATTACCATGAAAAACCTGAAGGAAAACAAGGTGCTCAAAACTTACGAATACCGTGTACTGAATTTACCGGTTCCTTCTGTTTATATCGGAACAGCCTTGGAAGGAACAACCGTAGTTACTTTGGATCAGGAAGCGGTGCGCGTAGGTTACGAGGAAAATGCAGTGCTGCAAAGTGCAGGATTTGATGTGATCAGTTATGAAGTGAATTCGGTGTCGATTGAAAAGCCACTTGGTGTGATTTCGGGAACAAAGATCACTCAGGAATTAATGGATGCGCTGACCAAAGCAAAAGCTGCGAATAAAGGAAATCCCATCACCTTTAATCTGGTCGTGCAGGCAAAAGGAAAGGACGGATTGATCCGGAAAAGAACTGCGGCGTTTATTTATTAGAATATTAGAATAATAAATAAACCAGGTACTTTCGTTATTAAATTGACTTTTTAGGAAAGAAAAACTTCGTTGAAGTTTTCCTATCTTTGCGCCATGATTTCCGGATTTTCTCGTTATTTTTTACCCTTAACATTCTTTTTTTTGCTTTTCGGCTGTCAATCAGAAGTCAGGAATACTAAAAAAGAAGAATTGATATCTTCCGTAGATCAATTTCAATTCCCCGTTTTTAACCCTGTTCCCAAATCGTTCGTTCCGCATTATTACGACAGTATCAGTCTGTTCTACCGCAACCGCATAGCACCTGATTTTAACGGGATGTTCCTGGTGGCAAAAAACGGGGAGATCATCTATGAACGTTACAAAGGAATGGCGAATCAGCAGTTGAAACAGCGGGTTGATAAGCATACGCCCTTGCACGTTGCCTCCATTTCGAAAGTGGTTACAGCTATCGTAATCTGTAAATTGGCAGATTCACATCAGATCATCCTGGATAAAGACATCCGTTCTTATTTGCCCGAGATCATGTATGACGGAATTACGGTGAGAATGCTCTTGAATCATCGAAGCGGGATTCCTTATTATGGCTATTTTCCTTATTCGATCTGGCCATCTAATAAAACCCTGACGAATCAAAAAATTGTACAGCTTTTGAATACGTACAAAATGCCCCTGTACTTTCCTCCGAATTCACAATTTTCCTATTGCAATACGAATTATGCTTTACTGGCATTAATCGCAGAACGGATCACGCGCAAAAAATTCCCTGATCTTGCCAAAGAGTTGGTTTTCGAGCCTCTAAAAATGACCGATTCTTTTATCAACGACGGATCGAAAAATTCGGATTCCCTGGCCCAATCATACGATTCAAGAAACAGGGTAGAACCCTTTACCAATTTAGATGGTGTTTATGGAGACAAAAACCTGTATACAACTGCAAGAGATCTGTTAAAGCTGGATATGGCGACTTATTCGAATGTTTTTTTGAGTGATTCCATCAAAAAAGAAATTTTTCGGGGTTACAGCTACGAACGGAAAGGGAAAAGCAATTACGGTTTGGGTTACCGGATGCGGGAAGATAAAGGGAAATCAACCTTATTCTTTCACACCGGCTGGTGGCACGGAAATACAGGCTGTTATGCCTCTCTTCGCCAAGACACCATTTGCATGGTCATCATTTCGAATCATTACACCCGGAAAGTGTTTGCAATCAATCGCTTGTCAACTCTTTTCGGAAATTATCCCTATGAACCACTGATCGATACGAAGGAGAATTTCATTCGTCCGAATGCAGCCAAGTTGCATATGAATCAGGCAATTCGAAGAAAAAAACAATGAGTTCGGAATCAGGTAATTTATGCCATTGCGGCAGTCAAAAATCGTTTGACATCTGCTGCGGACCTTTTCTTTCAGGAACGGATTTCCCCTCAACTGCCGAGGAACTGATGCGTTCACGCTATTCAGCTTATGTAAAACAAAATGTTCCTTATATCCTGGAAACGACCTCTCCTGGATTCAGGAAATATTACAACCCGAAATCGATCCTTGAGTGGGCTGCCAACAGTACCTGGATTAGTTTGGAGATTCTTTCTTCTTCGGAAAAACGTGTGAAGTTCACTGCAACTTATCTGGATGAAAATGGTCAGCTAATGCGACACACAGAAGACTCACGCTTCGAAAAAATAGCCGGACGCTGGTATTTTATGGATGGGAGATAATTACGAATTACGAATTACGAATTACGAATTACGAATTACGAATTACGAATTACGAATTACGAATACTTTTTTCTAAATACCTGGATTTCAATAATTAGGAATTAGGAACTCATAATTACTTAAATAACTCTGTCAAAACCCTTCCTTTTCCGGTTGGCATAGAGAAATGAAGGATTTCAGCAATGGTTTTACTGATGTCTAATTGCTCGGAACAGTTTTTTGATTCAACATTCTTTTTGAAGTCGGGTCCGATTGCCAATAGGCTGATGTGCCGGCATCCTTCACAATTATCACCATGACTGATGTATCCGTCTTTATGCCCGTCCAAATGTCGGCCGTGATCGTTTGTAACAATGAGCGTCGTTTTGTCCTTCAGTCTTTCGTTTGACTGTATCAGATTCCACAGTTGAAAGGCATAATCATCGCATTTTTGAATGGATTTCAGATACATATCCCATTGTTTCGAATGTGCGTATGAATCAGCTGCCAATAGATTGATCAGCATCAGGTGAGGAGGATTATTTCCCGAAAGTACTTCAGTTACCTTGTCAAAAGTTTCCTGATCTCCGGTATAATCCGCACCGTTTCCGTGAAGTCCGCAATATGTAGAGGGTTTGTAAACATTCCACCATTTTTTATACTTCGTATTTCCCAAAACTTCCAGTTTCCCTTTGCTTGAAATAATCCAGGCATCTGATTTTGGAACTCCTTTTTCTTTCAGATAATATTGGAACATGGAGGGGTATTTAGGCAGTTGCTTTCCGGCGTTTGAGATGCTGTGATAGCGTCCTGTAGTGATTGCGGAGTGACCTGAAATAGTAAATGTGGGGCCATTATTTCTGAAATTACTTAAAAGAACACCTTCTTTTTTCAGTTCATTTCCTAAATGCGGAATGTATTGATAAGCAGTATCTCCGAAGGTCTCTGTAAAACGTGGACCATCAATAATAAGAACAATAACATATTCTGTATTGTATTTTCTTGTCTCATTATTTGGTGATTTATTGAGGTTGAAGGAGGAAGTAAGAAGA
>CAMPIU010000355.1 GCA_946886545.1 uncultured Flavobacteriales bacterium
ACATCAACAATTTGTATCAGTTCTGGGGAGATAAACTAACCAAATCGCTTTTAAAGGAAACAGAAAAAGGTGAAGCAATTGTTAACCTTGCTTCAGGAGAATATAATAAAGCAATTCTCTGGAAAAAGGTTAAAAATCCGGTAGTGACTCCTGTATTTAAGGAATTTAAAAACGGAGAATATAAAATTGTCATGATCTTCGCGAAACATGCTCGTGGTGCGATGGCAAGATACATTGTTCAAAATGAGATTTCTAACCCGGAAGATTTAAAGAATTACAACGTGAATGGGTATTCTTATGATGAAAAGCAATCTACCGCTACAGAATGGGTTTTTGTTAGATAATAAGGTGAATTACGCAACAACGTTTAATTTAACCCGATTTACTCCAGAATTCTTAACAATCTCCTGATGAAAACTTACCTTTGTAAGAGAGGTAAAAGCAGTTTCTTTGCTTAATCTTGCTTCAGTAAATTCACCCAATGGAACAAATTAGTGTTTTTGATATTTTCAAAATCGGAGTCGGTCCTTCAAGTTCTCATACAATGGGACCCTGGAGAGCTGCTCAGCAATTCATCAATCTTTATAAAGTAAACCCCGGAATCAAAGAAATAAAACGGATTCATGTGGATTTGTATGGTTCTTTGGCTAAGACAGGTAAGGGGCATGGTACTGATATTGCTGTTTTATTGGGCTTGATGGGAGAGGATCCCGTTACGATTCCTGTGAATACGATCAATCCGAAATTTGAGAAAATTCATCAAACAAAAACACTGGAAATTTGCGGCGAGCAAGTGATTACTTTTGACCCGGAAACAGATTTGATTTTTCATTATAACAAATCCCTGCCAGGACATCCGAATGCATTAACACTTACGGTTACCATGATGGATGGTTGTGAAGAATCACATACTTATTATTCTGTTGGTGGAGGGTTCGTGGTGAAAGAAGGGGAAGAAGAGAGAAATGCACGCAACTCCGTTCAGCTACCTTACCCGATTGAAACAGCGGCAGACCTGAAAAGATATTGTGATGAGCAGGGAGCAAGTATTTCCGAGATCGTGTTACAAAATGAATTGACCTGGAGAACCCAGGAAGAGACATTCACCGGATGTTTGGAAATCTGGAATGTCATGCGCGAATGTGTTTACAGGGGGGTAAATACCGAAGGAATACTTCCGGGAGGATTAAATGTAAAACGAAGAGCCTACGAAATGAGCAGACGTTTATTGAACGGAATTGCTTGTAAAGACTCAAAAGATTTCATCAAACAAATCCAGGCAACAAGTAATATTTTTCAAAACACCCTGAATTGGGTTAGTTGTTTTGCTCTTTCCGTAAATGAAGAAAATGCAGCTTTCGGAAGAGTTGTTACTGCCCCGACTAACGGAGCTTCAGGTGTTATTCCGGCCGTTTTAATGTATTATGTCTGCTTTTCCGGAGGAACTGATAACAAAGACATCATCCGCTTTATGACAGTAGCTGCCGAAATAGGAAGTATTTTCAAAAAGAGATCTACCATATCAGCTGCTATGGGTGGTTGTCAGGCAGAAATCGGTGTTTCTTCCGCTATGGCTGCTGCTGCATTAACAGAATGTTTGGGAGGAAATCCGGATCAGGCAATGATGGCTGCTGAAATTGCGATGGAACATCATCTGGGGTTGACTTGCGATCCGATCGGAGGTTTGGTTCAAATTCCATGTATCGAGCGAAATACGATGGGTGCAATTAAAGCTATTACGGCTTGTCAGTTGGCTTTGCAGGGAGATCCCGGTACAGCTAAAGTTTCATTGGATGGAGTTATTAAAACCATGTGGGAAACTGCCTTGGATATGAATGAAAAATATAAGGAGACCTCTGATGGGGGATTGGCGACGAATATTCCTGTGAATCTTTCGGAGTGTTAAATTTCCTTCCTGGCTAAGAAACTCTCCTCCAAAAGACGGATAGACATGTATCTATTTACCCAGCTGGGCTGGGTGATTTGAAGGATGTGGATGTTGAGGTGCTTGAAAATTGAAGCTATGGTATTTATGTGATCTCAACAATCATCAGACAGACATCATCTACTTGTTCGGTGTTCATTTTCCATTGGTGAAAAGCATCACGCATGTAATTTATTTGATTTTCAACAGTTTCTGCAGATGAAATCAGAAGTAAATTCATCATGTTTGCACGCTTCATTTTTTTACGGATTTCTCCTCCGATTTGATCCGAATAGCCATCAGAGAATAAAACGATCCGATCACCGGAGACACATTTGAATTGGTTGTTTTCGAAAGGTACATTTACAAATGATCTCCCCACAGGTCTTCGTGTTCCGTTAATAACCCCAATCTGAGTACTCTCATTTTCATACTTACTTGGAAATTCTTCCTGGTTGTTGATTGTTTTAGCACGAATGATCAAAGCATTGTGATTAGCTCCTGTAAAATGAAGTGTTTTGGTCAGCGGCTCGAAAATGCAAAAACTTAAATCCATTCCATCGTTTATTGTACTGCTTCCACGGTGAAGACTTTTCAATAAAAACTGGTTTACGTCCTCCACCATTGAAGCGGTATCCATTCCAGTATTTTCCTTGGTCACTTTCTCCAGTCCATTCATTCCGATCAGTGAAACCATCGCGCCCGGTACCCCATGGCCCGTGCAATCTCCAATTCCAAAAATGAGAGCATCTTTCCGTGGAAATAAGAAGTAGAAATCACCGCTTACAATGTCTTTCGGAGCAAAAAATAATTCTATGTCCAAATGCGGACTCTTCAATTGTTTTAAATTGGGCAAGGATGCCTGTTGAATATAATTTGCATAATTAATGGAATCTAAGACCTCTTTATTCTTAATCTGAAGTTCATCCATTGCTTCCGATAAGGCAAAATGAGATTGGGCAATTTCCGAATTTTTGGAATTGAGTAATTTATTTGAAAGCTGCTTCTGTCTGTTTGATCGGATTAAAATAAGAAGTCCACCGCTTAAAAACAGAAGTAACACTAAAGCCAAAATTACGTAATTCCTGTTTTTTTCAGCCTGTTCATTTAAACGTTGTTCGCGTTCTTTTTGTAATTCACCCTTGATTTGAAGGTTCTTTATTTGAGCTTCCTTTTTTTCGGTTTCATACTTTGTTTCTAATTCTTCTAACGCCCGTGCCTGCTCATGTAAATTCATAGTATCTTTCAATGAATTGTGTTTTTCCATGAATTTAAAAGCATCTTTATAAGAGCCATTTTTAGCATAAGCGCCCGCAAGACCTAAGTAGCTGGATATTAGATTCAATGAGTCACCAATCTCTTGTTTTAAGTCACATGATTTTTTGAAATAGGTGATTGCTTCAGGATAATTGGTCAGATCTTGATAAGTTTGGCCGATGTTATTGTAGTTGAATGAAATCCATTCCTGGTTATTACTGGCCTTGTTCATTTCCAGGGCTTTGAAAAAGTAGTTCAGTGCTTCGTTGTATTTTTGCGTACGACGCATTACATTACCCAAGTTATTGTAGTTTCCGGCAATTAAACGCTTGTTTTTCAGTTGTTTAGCAATGTTCAGGCTTTTTTTGTAATAACGAATGGCTTCAGGATATCTTTTTTGTTCCTTCACTGCGTTCCCGAGACTAATGAATGCATTTGCCTGTAATAAGGGATCTTCTAATTCCTTAGCGATTTTCAGTGAGCTTAATAAATGACTTTCAGCTTTTTTATATTCATCCAGTTTCAAATAACTCAGTGCAATTTGCCGCTGAATAGTTGCTTCGGTGTATGGTAAGACATTCTTTTGAGATAGTTTGAGTCCTTTGTAAAACAAAACGATTGCATCATTGAATTGACTGGAATCAGCTTTTTGTTTGCCCAAAGCAAGGTATATAGA
>CAMPIU010000356.1 GCA_946886545.1 uncultured Flavobacteriales bacterium
CTCTATTTTTTATATTTTTTAATAATTAACGAGGAATTGGTTCCTCCGAATCCAAATGAATTGGACAGGAAGCAATCAATATTCTGTTCTTTATAGCTTGGAATAATATTGATCTTTTCCGAGTCTTCGTCCGGGTTTTCAAAATTGATATTCGGTGCAATGAAGTCATTATTCATCATTAACAAGGAATAAACAATCTCACTTGCACCTGCCATCCAACATTCGTGCCCGGTCATACTTTTGGTGGAACTTACAGGAACTTTCGATCCCAATACGCTGAAAATTGCCTGTGCTTCGGTTGAATCTCCGATCGGAGTCGAGGTAGCGTGGGCATTTACATAGTCAATATCGGCTGGAGTCAGGTTTGCTTGCTTCAAAGCCATATTCAAAGACCTGAACTGTCCGTCGAAGTTCGGATTGGAGATGTGATCACCATTTGATGAAAAACCGAATCCAACGATTTCACCATAAATCGGTGCGTTTCTTTTCAAAGCTGATTCCAATGATTCGATAATCACGGTTGCCGCACCACCTGAAGGAACTAAGCCGTCGCGGTCGCGGTCGAATGGTCTGCTTGCCATTGCCGGATCCGCATCTCTCACGGAAAAGGCACCTAAACCATCAAAACTTGCCATTGCAAAGACATTAATCTCCTGCGCACCTCCGCAAACAACGCGTTCCTGTAATCCTTGTTTGATCAACAAATAGCCCATTCCGATAGAATGAGAGCCTGAGGAACAAGCGGCAGAAATGGTAAAATTCATCCCCTTCAATTTATAAATCGTTGAATGGTTCATATTTACGGTAGAATTCATGTTCTGAAAAATATCTCCGCTTCCAATAAGCGTGGTGTTTTTCTTAGCACGTACTTTATCTACCGTTTCAACAACAGCACCGGCTGTTGAATCGTTTCCAAAAATAATTCCGGTTTCAGTTTTGTCTAAAAAGTCAGCATCTAAGCCGGATCCTTCCATAGCTTCTTTCGTTGACATAAAAGCAAAACGGGCAGGTTGGTGCATCCCGATGCGTTGACGACGAGACAGGAAGGGATTCAAATCCGGTTCGGCAACCATTCCGGTAAAGCATGATCGGTAACCAAAGTCTTTACGCTGCTCATCGTAAATAACCCCACTGCGGCCAAGACGCAGTGATTCCAGAACCGTGTCCAGGTTTTCACCCAGACAGGAGTAGGCGCCAATTCCGGTAATTACTACACGATGTTCCATTAAGCGTAAATTCCTCCGTTAATATTAATTACTTCCCCAGTAATGTAGGCAGCTTTTTCAGACGCCAAAAAACTTGCAAGATACGCCACTTCTTCCACTTTTCCAAAGCGGTTGGCGGGAACCATTCTTTTTAATTCATTCATATCCAGATCGCTAGTCATGTCCGACTCGATGAAGCCGGGAGCGATTGCATTTACTGTAATATTTCGTTTCGCAATTTCTTGTGAAAGTGCTTTTGTGGCAGCAATCATTCCTCCTTTTGCGGCGGAATAATTGGTTTGTCCGGGAACACCCTTTAATCCGCTTAAAGAGGCGATATTAATAATGCGGCCGCTTCGTTGTCTTAGCATACGTTGTATAATTGCTTGTGTGCAGTTATACATTCCTTTCAGAGAAGTGTTCAAAACAGCATCCCAATCTTCTTCCGTCACCCAGGGAAACAGGTTGTCTTTTGTGATTCCTGCATTGTTTACCAACACATGAATGATTCCTTCCGGATTGTTTGAATACCAGTTTTCAACAGCAGCTTTTACAGCAGCACCGTCTTTCACATCAAAATGAAGGATTTCACCGCTTCCACCAGCTTGCCGGATCAGATTCAAAGTTTCTTCCGCTGCAGCTTGATTGGAGGCGTAATTAATTAAAATATGCAGGCTTAAGTCCTGAGATAATTGCAGTGCAATTGCACGACCAATTCCTCTGGATGCACCTGTCACTAGAGCACATTTCATAGGTTGAGAGTTGTTTTCTTAAGGGCGTTTGTAACGTTTTTAATAGCTTCAAATTGTGGGATATCCTCATTAATTGTCGGAGAAATCGCACGAATTTGACGATAAATTTCTTTAGTCTTGGAAGAAAGTTTGTTTTTCTTGGTTTCATCGAGTAAATCGATCGCCTGACATACAGACATCATGTGGATTGCCATGACCTGGAAACCATTTTCAATGACTTTCTTGGTAATAACGGCACTGTTTGTTCCCATGCTTACAATATCCTGGTTGTCATTGTTATTGGAGATACTGTGTACATACATGGAATTGGAAAGCATTTGATTTTCTGCGGTTGTTGAAGTCGCTGTAAACTGCATTCCCTGGATCCCAAAGTTCAATCCTAAAGTTTGAGTGTTTAGGAATGGAGGGAAAATACCGTTGATTTTGCTGTTTAACAAAAAGTTTAACTGTCTTTCGGCCAACATCGTCAATTTGGTAATGACCAATTTGATCTTATCCATTTCCAATGAGATATAGTCGCCATGGAAGTTTCCTCCATGGAACACGTTTTCGCGGTCTAAACTTACAACCGGGTTGTCATTAGTGGAATTAATTTCGTTTTCAACAATTGCTTTCGCGAAATCCAAGGTGTCTTTTACCGGACCAAGAATTTGCGGAATACAGCGAATCGAGTAATATTCCTGAATTTTTTTCTTGAATTCCGTAGTTTCCGCAACCTTATCGTCTGAAAAAAGTTCTTCGCGTTTGCGGATCAAAGTACTGTCTGCAAGAAAATCGCGCATTGATTTTGCAATCGCTTGCTGACCTGCATGATGTTTTACCTCATTTAAACCAACGGAGAATGAGTCGTCGTATGCCTCTACGATCTCATTGATCATAGTTGAAGCCGCAATTGCCCAATCCAATAAGCGGTAAGAATAAATCAGGTTAATCGAACCAATCCCGGACATACAAGACGTTCCGTTCATTAAGCCCAATCCGTCACGCAACTTTACTTTGAGAGGAGTGATGTTCTTTTCTGCTAGAACTTCTGAAGTTTTTCTGCGGACGCCATCAATATAAACGTATCCTTCACCAATCAGATTTAAGGCCAAATGAGCTAACTGCACCAAATCCCCGCTCGCACCAACTCCACCATGTTCATAGATTTCAGGGATAATGTCATGATTTAGAAATTGAACGAGCTTTTCGATTACTCCGTAGCTTACTCCGGAATTTCCCTGCATGAAATTAGATAAACGGGAAAGAACAACAGCACGTGCAGATTCAGCATCCAAAACATTTCCTGTTCCGGAAGAATGACTTCTGATTAGATTGTACTGCAGTTGATTGAGTTTATCTTCATCGATTTTAAATTGAGCCATTGGCCCGAAACCGGTGTTGATTCCATAAATGATTTTATCACTTGAAAATTCCTGCAGGAATGAGAATGATCTTTCTAATTCTTTACGAACGTCGTCAGAAATCACATATTCCTTTTTTTCAAGGCTAAAAGCTTCTATTTGTTTTAAATCAAGTTTGTTCATGTAATTGTAAGTGGAGAGTAACTTATTTCGGTAATTTAACTTCAAGAATAGTGTGGAAGCGATCCATGTGAAGTCTGTGCTCCTGAACAGTTTCGAAACCTGCTTTTTCAACGATGTATTTCATAGCAGTAGAGGAATACATTTTACTGTTTCCGTTTGCCATTGCAGTAAAATAAAGCGAAGTAGCAATCAAACTAAACTCGGCTGCAGGAAAACGCTGATCATCGATGAATGTCTCCATGATGAAAATCGTCGAATCAGGTTTCATATTTTTCTTGATCTTCAATAAGATCGCTTCAATTTCTTTCTCACTAAAGCAATCCAGAAACTGGCTCATCC
>CAMPIU010000357.1 GCA_946886545.1 uncultured Flavobacteriales bacterium
GGCCTGCTCGCTTCGATCGGCTATTTAATTAAATTTTTTTTATCGTTTCAAAAAGGAAAATCCTTTTTCGTAGTCCACTGCCAACGACAGAACTGTTGTTGTTTCAAGCATCTTTTTAAGTTCATCTCTTACCATCTTAAATTGATTGTGTACGGGACAAGGCATTTTTTCATTACACTTTTTTAGTCCTAAACCACAACCATTGTAAATACTTTCTCCATCAATAGCGAATACAATTGAACCGAGTTTAACTTTTTCAAGTTCCTTTTTACCCATTGAGAAGCCACCGGTAGGACCTTTATCAGAGTTAATAATGTTATTGCGTGATAATTTTTGTAAAATTTTGGAAGTATAGGCTGCAGGCGAATCTATCGCTTCTGCAACGTCCTTTAAACTCACTTTTCTGTCTATAAGCGATTGCTCAGCAATGAAGATTGATGCTCTAATGCCATATTCACAAGCTTTTGAAAACATTTCTTTACTTTTTACTGAGCAAATATAAGTATTAATTCAATAATGGATGACAATGTCCACTAATATTTTAATGGAGAAATAATTCACTCTTTTGAGGTTTCCTGTGAGCATTGTACGATTTGAAAACAAACCAAATTTGCTAATGTGGAATTAAAATAATGTAACTCGGTTTAGGCTTCAAGCACTGTTCCGTGCTCAAAACTCATACTCATCCCTGAAAAGAAAAAAGCATAGTAGAAGGTTTGGTTAGAATGAGGTACACGAAAGGAGGGATTACATATCCTTATCGGTTCAGCCCATACATAGAATCCCGTTATGCTAACTTAGAATACATCTTTTTCATGAACTCTTGCGGGGAAACTTCTAACTTTTTGATAGAAGTTTTGGAGCGTGTATTGCAACTAGAAACGTTAGACAATTTGCAATAATGGAAAAGGAGGTTTAATCAAATGATTTCACCTCCCTTTTTGTATGTAACTCAAAACTATTATCAAGATGTCATGTATCTCACAAACTCCTCTTTTCTTGTAGGATCAAGGAATTCACCCGAATATTCAGCAGTTATAGTACTACTGGAAATATCCTTGACACCACGCGAAGAAACGCACAAATGAGTTGCATCAATTACCACAGCCACACTTTCCGTTTTTAAGATCATTTTTAATTCGTTTGCTATTTGTATAGTCAAACGCTCCTGTACCTGTGGTCTTTGCGAAAAATACTGTACAATCCTGTTTAGTTTGGATAATCCAATCACTTTTCCCGAAGAAATATAACCAATATGCGCTTTTCCAATAATTGGAACAAAGTGGTGTTCACAGTTCGAATACAGAACGATATTCTTTTCCACTAGCATTTGACTGTATTTGTACTTATTTTCAAAAAGTGCAATAGTTGGTTTATTGGAAGGATTCAGTCCGCTAAAAATCTCTTTGACATACATTTTCGCTACCCGCGAAGGTGTTCCATTCAAACTGTCGTCCTTCAGATTAAGACCAAGTGTGAGCATTATTTCCCTGAAATGCTCGGAAATGATAGCAATCTTCTCTGTATCGCTTAAATCAAACGCATCGGGTCGTATCGGTGTTTCAAGAGATGTTCCGATATGATTTTCTCCTAGTTCGTCTTCAAGAAGAATAGTATCATTCTCCACTGTACTCGACGTAGTTCCGTTCTGTTTCATATAATATGATTGTTAACTTTTTATCTGTTTCTATTCGCGGTTGAAGGATTTCATAAATAACTGCTGCAATATGCTCAACGGTCGGATTCAGTTTCGAGAATGCTTTTGTGTCCAGATTGAGATTTTTGTGATCAAATTGTTCAATGACATCCTTTTCAACCCATTCTTTCAGGATTTTTGTGTCTATTACATATCCTGTTTCAAGGTTGACTTCTCCTGTTATTTTCACGATCAATTCATAATTGTGTCCGTGATAATTTGGGTTGTTACACTTCCCGAAAACCTCCTTGTTCTTTTCATCTGACCATTGCTCATTATGCAGCCGATGCGCTGAATTGAAATGAAACTTTCGAAATATTGCGGCTCTCATTGTTCAATAATCAGGGAATCAGGCACTCCCAAGTCTTTCAAATTACTAACAATATCACTCGTAAACTGATCTGGTCCGCAGATATAATAATAGGATGCCAAATCTATATAATCACTCAACAGTTGTCTGTCAATTCGTTTTCCAGATATTGAACCCGAAGGATTAGAAATGATGTCAAGATAATGTTCTCCCAGTAGATCGTTCAACTCTTGATGTAACACAATATCTTCTGTTGTTTTATTTCCAAATAACAAAGTATTACCTAAAAGTTTATCCTCTTCTTTAAGTTGCCGCAGAATAGCAATGAACGGAGTAATTCCAGCACCACCTGCAATAAAGACACCCGATCCTTTGTAACCGATTGTGCCAAATACTTCATGAAGAATCAATTCATCACCAATCTTCAAATTCTCCAGTTTTTCAGTTATCCCATCATGTCCCTTATAAATTTTGATGATGAATTCAAGGTAATCGACTGTATTAAGACAAGTGAATGTGAATGGTCTTAATTCAGTTTCCAAACCAATTGAATTGATAGCCAAATCCGTTGCCTGCCCAGGAGTAAAATAATACTCTGCTGGCTTCTCTACACGGAAACGTTTTACATTATGAGTAACGAAATCCGCGGCAAGAATTTTTACGATGTGTTTCTCCATTATTTGCCAGTTTTAATTTCAGGGATAGAAGAAAGACGTGCAAGTGAAAAAGCACCTATTGCCATTGCAATATCTCTCACTGCTATATCAATGAATTGACCACCAGGAAGTAATGTCAGTGCGATGAGAACTAACCATGCCCCCACAACAATAGCACCTTTCTGAGGTTTTATCAAAACAAATATTCCTGCAATGATCTCAATAACCCCGACAATTATCATGAAGGTTTTTCCGCTAAAAGGCAACATTCCTTCCAAAGATGGATTCAGGTACTTTTGCCAGTCTGTTAGTAAATTTGTGAATTTGTCAAGTCCTGCAACAATGGGGATCAGACCGTAGCTGAATTTTAATACTGTCTGAACTTGTTTAACTGTCTTAATTGTAGTTTCCATGAATTTTTGATTTATGTTTATTGGTTAGAGATAACCTGAGCGGGAAACGTTACAAAATTTATTTCATCCTATTTTGTAACGTTTTTAAAGCTGTAATACTCTAATTGATATAATAATTTGCTTCAATGAATTCAATAAGACCGATAGATTACGAATTACTAAAAGATGAAGAAATCGTTGATTTGATTTTAAAGGGAGAAACGACATTGTACGAACTACTGATTCGCAAATTCAATCTCCGTCTTTATCGAATAAGTATGTCGATTGTTAATGATGATATGGAGGCTGAAGATGTAATGCAAACAGCTTATATCAATGCTTACCTGCAACTGGCAAACTTTCAGAACAAATCCAGTTTCGGAACATGGTTGACGCGAATTGTAATCAATGAAAGTCTGCTCTATAAGAAAAAACAAGCAAAGCGTGAACAATTGATAATCAACAGTTCGGAAAAAGATCATCAGACAGAGAACAATCCATTAAAAGAACTTATGAATCAGGAATTGAAAACACTATTGGAAAAGGCGGTTTCCGATTTGCCAGAAAAGTACAGGCTTGTATTTGTAATGCGGGAAGTTGAAGAATTGAGTACACAGGAAACAATGGATATTCTTCAATTGAGCGAATCGAATGTAAAGGTCCGTTTGAACCGTGCTAAGGAAATGTTGCGTAATGATTTGAGTACCTATTATAAATCAGAACAAGTGTTCGCTTTCGATCTTGTCCGATGTGATCGGATTGTGAAC
>CAMPIU010000358.1 GCA_946886545.1 uncultured Flavobacteriales bacterium
GGCAAGTTTTTTGGTTCCGCTTGAAAACGTGGTCAGCATCAATTATTCATATGTAAAAAAAGCTACCCGTGCGGTCATCAAACAAACGCAATTAGCAAAAGTTCAGGCAAAACGGATTTATCTTACAGACAGCGAACATTATATTCATATCACTCCGATTATCGAGTACGGGAAAGTAGAAATCCCGATTCTCTCCAAACGGAAATTGCTCACAATCGATCAAACCGGGAACTCCTTTGAAATTCCAAGGGATGAGGACCTGGAAGTCAGTTTTCTTGGACAGATCATTCGGCTTCATAAAGATTTCGAGTATCAGCTTGGCGGTGATTTTTTCTATCTGCATAAAAGTCAGTTTTTAGAGAACGATTGGTTTTTAAATGCCTTTGAATCCTGGAGTGAGGCCGAATTGGAAATTCACGGTTTTCATGAATTGACCAAACTAAAATTGATTCCGAAAAGCATGAAGATTTCCGTTCAGATCATCAGTGGAATTGATTGGTTTGAAACAAAAGCACACATCAAGGTTGGAGATAACCGCGTGAGGCTGAAAGAAATTCAACGAAGCATTATTCAGAAATCGCGCTATGTGAAATTGGGCGATGGACAGATGGCCTTGCTCCCGCAGCAGTGGCTTGAGCGTTTCTCTGCCTTTTTCCAGGAAGGGGAATTAATAGATGAAGTCATCCGCATCCCGAAAACCTCTTATCAATTTATTGACGAATGGTTCGATGCGGAGGAAATAGACAGTTCTGTTCGCGTGCAAATAGAAGATCTCAAGGATAAGATCACTCACTTCGAACGCATTCCGGAGATCGAACTTCCGCACGAATTTGAGACCGAATTAAGGCATTACCAGCGGGAAGGTTATCATTGGCTCCATTTCTTGAATGATTTCGGTTTTGGCGGAATCCTTGCCGACGACATGGGCCTTGGAAAAACTATTCAGCTTTTGGCTTACATTTCTAAAAAACAGGAAACCAAAAGAGGAACTCATTTAATTGTTGTTCCGACTTCCCTGGTTTTTAACTGGAAGGATGAAACCGCAAAATTCACTCCGCATTTACGGATTTTAGACCTTCACGGAAGCAAACGGATCAAATCAACGCACCATTTTGAGGAATACGATATTTTGTTGAGCACCTACGGAACCTTGCTTTCAGATATCAGATATTTAAAGGATTTTGTTTTTGATACCGTTATTTTGGATGAAGGACAGGCAATTAAGAATCCGGATTCCAAGCGATACAAAACTGTTCGCCTGCTTCAAGCCAAACAGCGCTTTGTTCTGACAGGAACTCCAATTGAAAACAATACACTTGATATCTTCTCCATTTTGTCCTTTTGCAACCCGGGAATGTTTGGCTCATTGAAACAATTCAAAGATCATTTTGCGTTCCCCATTGATAAATTTCAAGACAGTCAGCGAGCGAAAGAACTACAGCGGCGCATTCATCCATTCTTGTTGAGGCGGACCAAGAAGCAAGTTGCAACAGAACTTCCGGAGAAAACGGAAATGATTGTCTATTGTGAAATGGATCACGAGCAGCAACGGGTTTATGATGTTTACAAAACCGAACTGAAGGAATACCTGATGAGTGAACCGGATTTTCTGGACGGTCAAAGCAGTATGCATGTTCTGGCAGGATTGACCAAATTGCGCCAGATTTGCAATTCCCCGGCACTGATTAATGAAAACGGTGTTTCTTACGGAGATCAGTCGGCCAAAATACGGGAATTGATGGAGCAAATCGAAGACAAAAAGAAGCACCATAAAATTCTCGTATTCTCTCAATTTGTAGGGATGCTGAAACTCATTGAAAATGCACTGGAAGAGCGAAAAATCCCTTATTCTTTGCTCACCGGTCAGACCAAAAAACGAAAAGAAGTTGTCAACGCATTCCAGGAAGATGAGAAAATCCGGGTCTTTCTAATCAGTTTGAAAGCCGGAGGAATGGGATTGAATTTAACGCAGGCAGATTATGTTTATCTGATCGATCCGTGGTGGAATCCGGCTGTGGAAAACCAGGCAATCGACCGTGCCTACCGTATTGGTCAGGACAAAAAAGTGGTTGCAGTTCGTTTCATTACACCCAATACCATTGAAGAAAAAATTCTGGAACTGCAAAAACGCAAACAGGAATTGGTTGGTGATCTGGTCCATACGGATGTCAGCACATTGAAACAATTGAACCGGAAAGAGTTGATTGATTTGTTGTGACACAGGTAATTTTGCTAAATTATTACCAGGTAGAAAACCATAACAAAGCAATATGTTAAATCAGCAAAATAGTAGATTCATTTTAAACCATTGTTCGTACTTTTGGGGCATGAAAAAAGGTTTGTTCTTACTTGTAATCACATTTATCGTTGTTGATTTTGCCTTTGGACAAGGTTGTTCTCAATGTAAATTATTGGCTCAGCAAGGAAGTGAATTGGATGAAAATTCTTTTGGTTCTTCTATCAATACCGGGATTTTGTTCCTGATTGCAATTCCTTACCTGATACTCATGTTTTTCTTCCGCAAGCAAATCGCACGTTTATTTAAACGCAAAAAGGCTTAACGGTAAAAATTCATTTCATCAATGTACTTGCGCACCGGATCTGTGAGCAGGTAACGTACATCTTTTCCTTCTTTAATAGCATGTCGCACAAAACTCGATGAAACTTTCATTACCGGTGCATCTTCACATGTAATGATATTGGGGTGATTCTTAAATCCATTTTCCGGGTGATGTCCTATTTCCTGAACCTCTTCTTCCTCCTGAAGAGTCAATACACGCGGATAGACATAAAATTTGTAATTCGCCAGCAAATGTTCGTGATTATACCATTTGTGGAAGGTTCTCAGGTTATCCTCTCCCATAATCAAAGAGAATTCATAAGCCGGATACTTTTCCTTTAAATGGGCCAAAGTGGTGGCAGTGTAATTAGGCTGTGGCAATTTGAACTCAATATCCGAAGCTTTCAGGTTGGTATTGTCCTGAATTGCTTCATTCACAATTGCCAAACGATGGTAATCCGGCAACAAGGAAGATTTGAGTTTCAATGGATTTTGTGGAGTAACCACCAGCCAAACCTGATCGATATCTGTGTATTCGGCCATGTAATTGGCGATAACCAAATGTCCGACATGAATGGGATTAAACGTTCCGAAATAGAGTCCTACTTTCATACCTCACGAAATAAATTGTCGAACGATTTCTTTTGCTTCCTTACAAGCCCTCCTCAAATCATCATTCAGGAGAATATAATCAAACTCGGGCGCGCGGTCCAATTCAATGTGTGCTTTTGCAAGTCGTATGGAAATCTTTTCCTCCGTCTCTGTACTGCGGAAGCGCAAACGTTGTTCGAGATCCTCAAAAGAAGGCGGTTGAACAAAAATTGCGAGTGCATTGTCGCCCATAATTTTTTTCAGGTTCAACCCTCCAACCACATCCACATCAAAGATCACTGTTTTCCCATCGGCCCAAATCCTTTCCAATTCCGAAGCCAGTGTTCCGTAAAAATTATCTGTGTAAACTTCTTCCCATTCAATGAATTCACCACCATCAATTTTCCGTTTGAATCCTTCAATCCCAAGAAAATAATAATGTTTCCCATGCTCCTCCTCCCCTCTGGGATCGCGGCTACACGCAGAAATGGAGAAGGCCAGTTCAGGAAGTTCGCCTAACAAGTATTGAACAATGGTTGTTTTTCCGGCGCCGGAAGGCGCTGAGAAAATGACACATTTACCGCCACTCGAATCAAATGCCATTTTACAGGGTATTTAAAACTTGTTCTTTGATTTTTTCCAGGTGATCTTTCATTTCGACC
>CAMPIU010000359.1 GCA_946886545.1 uncultured Flavobacteriales bacterium
CGGCATTTTTTCCAATTCTTCAAAGGAAGCGGGAACTTCGCCTCCGTGTAAATCGATGATCATGTGAGAAAGATCATAAATTGCCTGTGATTTTCTGGGAGAAAGTCCGCAGGGTCTGATAATATCCCGGATTTCTTCCACAGACAATTTGATCATGTCTTGTGGGCGGGAGGCACGTCGAAACAAAACCGGAGTAATTTTGTTTACCCGTTCATCTGTGCATTGCGCTGAAAGTAAGACCGCTATAAGTAAGGTGTATGCATCCCAATGATCCAAGGGAACCGGAGTTTCCGGGTAACATTTTTCCAATTCTTCAATTACGTATTGTGCTTTCTCTTTTTTTGTCATGGGGAACAAAAATAGGCATTTGAATGGTAAATAATAGGAAATGTGGGCGCGCGATTAATCGCGCGCCCACATCAATCAATTTTGTATTTGATTAATTTACCACAAAATGAACTGTTTTTACTGATGTATGACCGTCATGATCAAGGGCAGTTAAAACCTCCAGCTTTAAAGGAGTGTAAGTAGTGAAAGAATGACTTACAGATTGATTGATCGTGAAATCCGCTAAGTGATCATGCACTTCATTTTGATAAATAATAGAATCGTTCAAAGTGTTTGTAACGGTAAGCTGATACCCGTGAAGATTTCCGGTTCCGGTAATTGTTCCGGTAACAGTAAAACTCCCTTGAATGGTGTCATTCTCAGAAGGAGATGTGATTGTGGTGACTGCTGTCGGATGATCTTCTCCTGTGGAATCATTTGTAACAGAAGATTTGTCTTTCTTGCATGCGGCTAATCCTAAGCTGCTTATGAGAATTGTTATAAAAAATGGTTTCATATTTAATTGAAAAAGTAATTGAGTGAAATACTACATGCGGTTTTTTGATTGGAGTTTCCGTCTCCTAAATTTTGAGTGAGGGGGATATGAATATTTCCCTGGATCACCCATGAATTGAATTGAAAGGAAGCACCGATAATTCCAGCTAAAATGCGGCCTTGAGTAGGAGAACCAGGAATTGCTTTCCTGTTCAAATAATCAACACCACTCCAGGAATATTGTGTGCCGGCATAAATTCCCAAGGTCCTGAATTTGTACTGTCCGAAAAGACTGATACTGAACAAGGATCCAGGGATGTATTTATACTTATTTTCTCCGCGAAGAATGTATTGAGCTGTCTGCAATAAACTCCATCTCTTTTTTTGAAAAAAAATAGAATTCTGAAACACCGCATCAAAAGTTCCTGTTCCCGGATAGAGATACAAGTCAATATCGTTGGGATGTGTAAATTTTCCCAAGGGACTTTTCGCTCCAACACCAACAATCCATCTGAACAGATGAGTTTGTAAGCTGTCTTGTCGATCGAATAAGAAAAAGTTGACCATTAGAGTCGGATCACTTAAACCATTCTTTTGTGAAGTTGTGTCATCTGCCACGTGTTTATTGAAAGTAATGGGAACTGAAAGTTGCAGTTGCCATCTTTTCGAAACACGCACTTGACCCAATGCGTCTAATCGTTGAAAATAATCCGTGCTGTGTTCTATGCCTTCACCGAAAAGTTTAGGGTGCTGACTTTTGTACAGACGATATTGATAATTCAGTCCAATACTTGTCCGGTTGCCTTGTGCAAGTGTTCCCAAACCTTGTGCAGAATTAAAAGCTCCACATCCGCACACATCACAAGAGAGTGCAGCATGAGACACGACAAGACACACGAAAAAGAAAAAACTTTTTTTCATGCTTCTGTATTTAATAATTTCTAAAAATGTAATCTGTACCAAAATGAAAGCCACTATTTTTTAGCACGCAGATTCTGCAGATTTACGCAGAGCATGGTGAATTACAAATACGTGTTGTTTCTTTGGGTACAATAGATTATTATTGAAACCATAATCCAAGAACGCCAGTTTTACATTTCTTTTTAAGATAGAATGGAACAATTAAGCGATTTATGAATAATATTCAAAAATCTGCTTGATCTGCGTGAAATGTTAAAAAGTGCTTTCTGGGTCAGAATGAGATCCAATAAAATAAATTATCCTACAGCAGGTGGATGGAAAGTGGTATTTGAAAAGGAAATCAGTTCCCTGTTTTGATAAAAGAAAGAAACTGATCTTTCGAGAGTGAAAAATTCAAGGGTTTCGAAAGAAGAAATCATTTGAGAATCAATATTCCAAACATTTTCTTTCAGTTTTAAAGGCATTTTTGGAACAGGTTGATTCTTTTTCTCTTCCTGTTCCAATTTCTGCAATTGTTTTGCCAAATAACATTTACCGTTACAATGAAGCATCGGTTTTTTCTTATTGACACAATATTTAGCCGCGAGTTCAATTTGATTGTTGTAAAACCAAATATTCCATGAGAACGCCGCAATATCTTTCCAAAGCAAAGTTATCGCGAACAAAATGCTCAATATGCCTGCAGTTCTTTTCAAATCTTCATTAATAAATCGAAGGAAATGCTGTCGGATCAGCTTCATTCATAATCGAATAGGCTGTTTCAACAATATCATCGATGCTTGGTTTGGAGAAATAATCTCCGTCTGTTCCATAAGCAGGTCTGTGATCTTTCGCACTTAAAGTAACCGGAGCAGAATCCAAATGAGCGTATCCGCCTTGTTTTACTAAAATTTGATCTAATAAGAATGCTGTAGCACCTGAACTTACATCTTCGTCTACGATCATTAAACGGTTTGTTTTCTTCAAAGATTCTGCAACCATTCCGTTGATATCAAAAGGAAGCAATGTTTGTGCATCGATCAGTTCAACTGAAATTCCCATTTCTGTCAGTGTTTTTGCTGCTGCTTCACATAAATTGAATGTAGAGCCATAAGAAACGATCGTTAAATCAGTTCCTTCGGTTACAATTTCAGGAATTCCCAAAGGAGTTGTAAAACTTCCGATGTTTGTTGGCATTTCTTCTTTGATGCGGTATCCGTTTAACGGTTCGATGACTAAAGCCGGTTCATCTGCCTGCATCAGTGTATTGTAGAAGCCTGCAGCTTTTGTCATGTTTCTTGGTACACAAACATGAACCCCGCGAATGGAGTTAATGATCATTCCCATTGGAGATCCGCTGTGCCAGATACCTTCCAAACGATGTCCGCGTGTGGAAACAATTAAAGGAGCTTTTTGTCCGCCTTTCGTTCTGTATTGCACTGTTGCCAGGTCATCCGACATAATCTGGATTCCGTAAAGCAAGTAATCCAGGTATTGAATTTCCGCGATCGGGCGCAAACCGCGCATCGCCATTCCGATTCCCTGACCAATAATGGTACACTCACGAATTCCGACATCTGAAACACGCAATGTTCCGAATTGTTCCTGGAGTCCTTCCAGTGATTGGTTTACTCCTCCAATTTTCCCGGCATCTTCACCAAAAATCAATGCTTCCGGATATTTTTCGAAGATGGCTTTGAAATTATCACGGAGAATAATTCGTCCGTCTTCCATGTGTCCGCTTCCGTCATATACCGGAGCTACAGAAGTTACTTTCAGTGCACTGTTTTCCGAATTGGAATATAAATAACTGCTGTAACGATCTGAATTACTTTCCGTTTCCTGTTTTAACCAGGCAATCAAAGCAGTTCTGGAAGCCGTATTTTCATCACGAACCAAACGCAAGACCTTTCGCACGGTATTGAATACATCTTTTCGAATCGGGTTCATTGTTTTTTGCAGCGCTTCAATCTCTTTTTTGATGAAGATACCATTGGTACTTTCATTTGCCAGGTTTTCCAAAACGGCTACGGCACGATCCAAATCTTGTTTTAAATCTTGTGTGAATAGTGTCCAGGCTTCCTTC
>CAMPIU010000360.1 GCA_946886545.1 uncultured Flavobacteriales bacterium
CTATAGAATCCTGCCTGATGATTTAACACGTTTTTTAATCAATTATTATCCGATACACTTCATTCGTTTATTAAGACATTTTAATAAATGAGCACCGATACTGGCATATTAATTGAGTAAGTTTATTAAAATTAGAAGTCATGAAACCAAAAATGATAAAAGAAAAAAAACAGGGCAATTCAAAAAGTTTTGATAAAGCGCTGATCCATCTGGGAATCCATTATCCGGTTCAACCCGTGGTGATCAAAAAGGCTTAAAAATCAAAACCTCCGCCTCCATTACTATCATTGGAGCGTTTGTCCTCTCTTAAATCAGTTTTCCCGAATCTATAGCGAATACTGACAATAATTCTTCGCGTTTCCCATTTGAATTGAGAAGATTGGGATACCGTTGGCTGATCCACTTCAAATTGGAATCCTTGGGTATTGAAAATATCCGTCACCCTCAATCCTATTCCCCATTTACCATCCCAAAGTGATTTATCAGCGGAAAAATCGATTGCACCTCTCGGATTGATTTTCCCTTGAGCAGTAACTGACGGAGCATTGTATCTTCCGTTGATCTGGAGAGTCAGAGTTTTCTTCATCAATTCAACCGTGGAACTGAATTTCACGCTAAATACAAAACCTTGCCTGTTCCAGTTGGCACTTGGATTATCATCTTTGAAAGTAATGTAATTGCCATTGAAGGAAAGCATGTTTCTCCATATCGGGAATGGTCTTAGTTGAACAACGATTTCACCTCCTGAATTCACTGAATTATCAATATTGGCAAAGGTAGCCGCAGAAGTTCCGTTTTCATAAAAGAGTTTTACCCGCTGGATCACATGACTTGTGTAGCGCTGGTACAAAGCAAAAGCGAGTGTGAATTTCTTTGAATTGTAATCTACTCCCAGGTCAATAGAATGAATGTATTCCGGTCTTAAAGCCGGGTTTCCGCTACGCAGGTTATACGGATCTGCATACGAGGTAAAGGGATTCAGATTTCCTGAATTCGGACGGTTAATTCTCCTGCTGTAACCCAATGATATTTCGGTTCCTTTTTTTACTTCATAGCGTATAGTTGCCGAGGGAAAGAAATTAAAATATTCGTTCTTAAAACTTTGATTTTCCGAGATCAGATTCGGGTTTTGAATACTGTATTCCAAACGAATACCGGCCTGGTATTTAAACTTTTTCAACTGACCTCCGATAATCCCGTAAGCGGAATAAATACTTTCCAAATACTTGTAATTGTAGTTTGAAATGGTATCCGATATATAATTTCCGGATGTATCTTTTGCTTCGGAAGAAGATCTCAAGCTCATGTTTCTCTGGATCATTTTCAACCCGCTTTCCGTTCTGATTTTCTGTTTCAGCAAACGGATAAAATCCAATGATAAAGTGGTAAAATCATTTGCTTCTCTGCTGTATATGTGCTGATCTGTGGAAGGTAAACCTACCGGGAAATAAACTGATTGTAAATAAAACCCTTCATCTGATCCCTGAGACAGTGATTGATAGGCATTTGCATCCAATGAACCCTTATCGTCTTTAAAATCCCATTTATATCCTAAGGAAAAATCAATATTCTTGCTCAGTGACGGATCTTCTGTTTTTCTGGTCCAGATATCTGTGGTATCTCCAAAATTGGTGTAGCGCGTATTTATTTGGGTTCCGCTTCTCTTTCGGTCTCCTGCATTCCCGGCAATACTCCACGAAAGTGTATTTCGGTCTTTCACATACACGTCCATCCCGATCTTAGCTGTATGTGTGATGTTCAGATCGCCTCCATAGCGCATTTGGTTCAAACTGACAGTTGTGTCACCACTGTATTGATTCAAATCGGAAAAATTATTCCGGTAACCGTCCCGACAAGAATAAGCGTAATTTCCGTAAAGATTGAACCTGGTATTTCTCAGATTAAGTCCCAATGATCCTGTATACAAATTCCCGGTCCCTACTGTAGCCGCAACATTCCCGTTAATCCCGCGTTTCACATTTTTCTTCAATACAATATTGATAATCCCGGAGGTCCCGTCCG
Organism: uncultured Flavobacteriales bacterium; assembly: GCA_946886545.1. The sequence continues at coordinate 2,023 of CAMPIU010000360.1, forward strand.
GATCGTATTTTGCCGACGGATTGGTTACGATCTCAATTCGCTCGATACTGCTTGCAGGAATCCCTTCCAGAACACTCTTTCCGTTCCCTCCCGACATGTTGCTTGGCTTACCGTCAATAAGCACCGTCACATTTCCATCACCACGTAATGAAATTGCCCCGTCCTGGTCAATTTCAACTGAAGGAACATTATTCAACACATCTGTTACATTTCCTCCGGAAGAAGCGATATCTTCTCCCACATTATAAACCTTCTTATCAAGACCCAATTGCAGTGCATTCTTATCTTGCTGAATGACTACTTCATCGAGTTGTCTTACTGAAGTTACTAATGCAATGGTTCCGAGCTTTCGTAAATTTTTGTCCGGCGACAATGAAATATTGGGAATAGTTTTGCTTTTATAGTCCGGATTGGAAATAACAATGTAATATTTCCCGTATTTGATATCTTCCAACACAAAAGATCCGTTTTCATCCGTGTAAATTCCGCTTACTACTGAGGAATCAGTCTGGCTATAAATGCGGACCATGGTATATTCCAGGGGATTCTTTGAAACGGAGTCCAGAACCCGCCCATCAATTGAGCCTGTACCATTTGTTTGGGAAAATGTAAAAAAGCTGCTGAGTAAAAAGAATGTAAAAAGCGTAAAGCGCATAAAAATGGGTACAAATAAGACAACAAAAATACGGGAATTAGCTCAATCCGCGAGGAACATTCATCCAAAAGATGACTTTCCTGCTTAAAAACCCAGTTACTTGATCAGAATGATTAAAAACGCTATTAGAATTTCAAAATTCGCATCCCGATAGCTATCGGGAGGTAATTCGCAATTATAATCAACCTCTCAATTTATCCAGCAGGTTACTCAGAATTTCTGCCTCTTCCTCTGTTAAATTCCCTGTAAAATCAAGCTGTGACTGATCATCGTCATCAATTTGCTTCAGAATATCCAATCCGGCTTCTGTAATTGAAACGTAAACAACCCGTCTGTCGGATTCGCAACGAACACGCTCCATCAAGCCTTTATCGATCAATTTATCCATTAGGCGCGTAGTATTCGGAGATTTCTCGACCATCCTGTCCTTCACGGAATTAACACTGATTGCATCCTTAGCTCCGCGAAGAATTCTCAAAATGTTGAATTGAGGCATCGACAAATCAAATTTTGCCATATAGGTGTTCTGAATGTTCCCCAGATAATTTGAGGTGTATCGCAGGTTTACCACAGCTTTGTGCTTTGAATTTTTGAATTTTGATTGGATTACTTGTCCTATTTCCATAACTGCAAAATTAATTACCGTGGTATTATTTACAAAATTTATCTCGTTAAATTTTCATATTATTTGAATTAATGATAAAACCAATAGAAATCTTCCCTGGTTAAATTTCCTTCAAACATAAATTCAATGAGGTGTTTCCCCGGAAGCAGATGAACAAAGTTTTGATCCATCTTTATTTTTCCGACTTTCGAAGTAAACCAGAAATCCCGTAAAATCATTTCATTCTCGATCACAACCGTTCCTTTTCCTGTCTTCAGATCCAGCGATTCCACCTTAACAAGCGGTTCTACACCTGGAATCGGCTTCCCTGGAAAGGATTCATGCATAAAAATTCGTTCGCACACCTTACCTGTTTCATCTTTCCATTTGAACTGAATAACAAACTCCTTCGCATTATACGACTTTAACTCTTGCGGAAATAATTCAGTGGTATGTGGATATGCAATTGCCTGATGACATTTTAAAGTTTCCAGGAGTTTCCCTTGAAA
>CAMPIU010000361.1 GCA_946886545.1 uncultured Flavobacteriales bacterium
ATTGAAGAAATCAATTGTCAGCGCGTGCCCATTGATTAGACTTTGTCTAATTTATTTAATGATCTTAACCTTAGATCCATTGTCGATGTTCAATTGACCGGTTTTCACCACCTTCATTCCTTCCGTTAAACCCGATACGATTTCGATTTTATCATCGTCTACCGCTCCGATTTGAATTTTCGTCAATTTCGCTTTGCCATCCTGAACCACAAATACTTTTGGATCCTTGATACTTCCTGCCAAACATTTCAGAGGAATGGTCAATGCTTCTTTTGTTCCGCCGAAGGTGAACTTCACTTTTCCGGTCATTCCGGATTTAAGAGGAGTTTTTGAAGGGTTTGTGAAGCGGATTTCCGTGTCGAATTTCTTCGATCCGTCTGCTTGCGGTGAAACAGAAACCACTTTTCCGTGAATAGTAGAATTCGCATAGAGATCAGGAATGATATTAACTGATTGTCCGCTTTTAACGCGAACTACTTGTGCATCCAAAAGCTTTACACTCATTTTCAGTGATTTGATATCAACGATATCTGCAATTGCTGTTCCCGGAGCCAGGTAGCTTCCTTTTTCAATTGCAACATTTGAAACAACACCGGAAATAGGAGAAACAATGGTTGTCAGTTTCAAGCTGTGCTGTAATGTTTTCACTTTTGCATCTGCTGTATTCATGTTCATGCGCATTTCCTCCACCTGCTGCTTGTTTACAGCTCCGCTCACAACCATGCGTTCGTATTTTTCAAGATCAGATTTTGCTTTCTCTAAAGTTGTTTTAGCCAAAGCAAGATCGATGCGAATTTGCTCGTTGTCCAAAGTTGCAATCACTTTTCCTTCAGTCACATAATCACCGTTTTCGATATGAAGAGTTCTTACACGACCGGAAGCTTCCGAAACAAAACTTAATTGATGGTCCGGAACGAAATTTCCGTTCAATTCAAAGTCCTGTGAAACGGTTTCCATTTTTGGTTCTGCAACTGTCACAGGGAAAATGGTCATTTTTCGTTCTGTAATGGATGCATTGGCGTCCATTTTTTCTTTATTGCTTCCTAATTTGCTCACCACAATAAAGAGAACAAGGATCCCGATAAGAATGGGTAAAATGATTCTTCTGAATACGCCTTTCTTTTTCGCCGGCATGTTTTTTTGTTCTTGATTTTCCATGTGTTGTTTTAATTTAATGTTCTGATATTTCCCGTTGATTTAATGAGGTCTAACTCACCTAATTTCACTTGTACCAATGCCCGCAGGTAATTTGTCTGAGCATCTCTCAAAGATGTTTCTGCATTCACAATGTCGGTCATGGAGGCAATTCCACCAACAAACTGGGCTTGTGTGGTTTCATATACTTTTTGTGCCAGCTCAATGTTGCGTTGCTGACTTTCCAGTGCGGCTCTGTTTACTTTCAATGCATTATTCGCATTTGCACGCTGCATTTTCAGGTTTTCTGTTAAGTATTGCTCGTCAAGAACGGATTGTTCCAATTGGATCTTGGTTTGTTTTACTCTTGAATTTTTTGCAAGCCCGTCGAAGATCGGAATGTTTAAGTTTAACCCGACATAAGAGTTGGGAAACCACTGGGCATTACTACTGAAAATGCGCAAATCATTCTGCTGATTTTGGATCGATGAATGAAAACTCAGCGAAAGTGAAGGCAGATAGCCTGCTTTGATCTGTTGTAAAGTGACAGCATAAACTTCACGCTGTGCCTGGATTAATTCCAAATCAGTATTGTTCAGAGATGCGGTATTGATAATCGATGCGGACTCTTCCCTGACATCAATAGCAGGCAATTCGATGTTTTCCTCAAGAGACATTCCCATGTAATACTTCAATAACATCAATTGTTGTTCATAATTGGTATTACTTGTTGCAAGTTCTGTTTGAAGATTGGTCAAGTTGACGGTCAATTTATCCAGGTCCAGCTGTTTCGCTGCATCGTTTTCAAATTGAATTTGTGTGATCTTGAGAAGTGAATCTACCTGAACCAAATTGGATTCAACCAATTTCTTTTGTGTTAGGGATACTTGCGCAGCATAATAAGCACTGGCAATATCGTAGATTAACTGCTCTTCGGTTTTTTTTGCGTTGATTTCCGAAACCTTTGAACTTTGTTTAGTCAGTTTCATGGAATAGATAAGCGATTGATCATAAATCACCTGTTTGGCATCAACTCCGGCAGTGGTATTGTATTTTGTTCCGAACTGAACTGCAACCTGTGTTCCCGGTTGTCCGATGATTTCACCCGGAAGGATCGAAGTCTGCAGTTTGAGATTGTTAATGAATTGCACATTACCATTCACCTGGGGCAAATACTCGGCACGTGTTTCATTCCTTTTCTCGTTTGTGCGGTCGATTTCCAGTTTCGACTTCAATACTCCTGCATTTTTGCTTAAACCATACTGGATACATTGCTGCAGTGACATTTGACCGGATTGTGCCCTGACAAAGCTCATGCTCCCGGCCAGAAGGGCAAGCAGCATCAGTAAGTGCGGACGGTAATTTTGTATTCTCTCCTTCATACTAGTTGTTTTTACTGTTATTTTGTGTGTTACGATTGCTCCATTCCTGGTAAAGTCTTGGGAATTCGATGCTTAGGTATTCAATAAACTCAATGAACTCAGCCATTTGCCGGTTGAATTCAGGTGTTTTTGCCGTTCGTTGGTCAAGTGCTTCTTTCATGATTTTGATCACTCCGAAAAATTTCTGGAAGCTATCTGTAAAACTTTCCTGCCACTCCACGATATTACTGGTGAAATAACGCTTACGGTCTCCGGGGCGCGTTTTGTAAATTACCCGCTGAGTAAGAAGCAGCATATTTAAAGCCGAACTGGTGGTGCTTTTGCTGATTCCGAGCAATTCACGGATTTGGTCAAAAGTTAACTCAGGTTCGTCGCAAACAATCAGTAATGACATAATACGACCTTCCATTGGAGGGATCCCATGCTGCTCATAGAAAACCCCCATTCTTTCGATGAGTTCTCTTTGCTCCTGGGTCAATTGAACGTTTGTCATGTTTTCTTATTTAGTTCCTGCAAAGTTAATTGGTTTTTTTAGTTCTGAAAATACCGAACTAAAAAAACCTGATATTTAACATTTGTTTGCGGTTCAAAAGTAGCAGGGCAATTTCTTACCGGAAACAGATAATCGGCGAGTGGTAGAAGAGATAAGGTGAGTCGCTTGATTTTTATCTTGAATGAGCAGATCAGCCGGATTGGCGAAACTCAAAACCTGAAATTTGCAGGAGTAAGCGGAAGTGAGATTTGTGTAACTATTGGGTTTTATTCTGTAATGGTTTGGGCTGACTTAAAGACCACCTTTGACAACAACAAGAGTATTCATTCTTAAAGCAAAAGATCATGTCAGCAGAAAAAAACACAAATTCTCAAACAGATACAAAAACAGAGTCATTTAAAATTTCAGGTGATTGGACAAAACAGTCTGCTCAATTAAAAGACAAATTCAGTCAATTAACAGATTCGGATTTGAAATTTGAACCGGGTAAGGAAAATGAGTTACTTCAACGTGTTGAAACAAAATTGAATAAAAAACGCGACGAGGTGATCAATATCATCAATAAGTGTCAGGTATAGTTTTTGGTTTAGTCAGAGCAGCGCAAACAGATTATTATTATTTCGACTAATGGTTATCTGAAGTTCTATCTAGGAAACGCAATCCAATGAAAAGGATTGCGTTTTTTGTTTTTCATTAGCAAAGAGGGGCAAGTTCCCCAAAAAAACGCGTTACATTTTTAACCTATTCAATTTATTAAAATAGTGAGATATATGTTATAA
>CAMPIU010000362.1 GCA_946886545.1 uncultured Flavobacteriales bacterium
ACCTCCACCAATCAAAATTGTAAAGATTACAATAATGAAGGAAGGTCGCTTAATGGATAGTTCCGTTAATGTCATGACCTTGGTTTATTTAATTGGTTTTAATCTTTGTTTTGTCCTGAAGATTCACTTGTCCTTTTACAACAATGACGTCTCCTTTTTTAATTCCATCAACCACTTCAATATACTCTCCGTCTGAAGTTCCTGCAGTGAAAGTTGTCAAATATGCAATATCGTTGCGAACAACATACACCTGTGGATTTTTAGATGAACCCACCAAAGCTACTCTCGGAACAGAAAGTGCAGTAACGCTTTCATTGTTTTTCAAACGAACCGAACCATACATTCCAGCCATCAATTCCCTTTTGGGATTCGGAACAGTAACCTGCACTTTGAAATTGTGTGCTTTATCCGCTACAACAGAGATGTTTGTAATTTTTCCAGGAAAATCTCTTACCCCGTAAATATCTGCACGGATTGTAACTGCCTGACCCAATTTAAACTTCAGCACATCTCTTTCCGGAACATTTACCGTTAACTTCAAACTGGAAATATCAGTCAATTCGAACAAAGGTGTTCCCTGCCCGATGAAAGATCCCAAATCAACCATTTTACGGGTAATTACTCCTGAATACGGAGCCGTAATTGAAGTACTTCTGATTTGTTTTTGAATCTGTTTCTTTTGCAATTCACTTGAACGGACTCCCAATTTTGTTTTTTCGACTTGTACTCCCGAAACAGCATTTTCCTTTGCCAGGTTTGAATAGCGGCTATCGTCATTTTTTTGTCCTTCCAAGCCCACTTCTGCATTTTGAAGTTGCAACTGAAGCATTTCGTCGTCTACTTTCGCCAATAACTGCCCTTGTTTTACCTGATCGCCTTCTTCAAAGCGAATGCTTACCAATTTCCCGTTGGCATCTGATCCGATCACATTCTGACGAGCGGGTTCAAATGTTCCCAGAAAAGAAAGCGAGCTTTCAAATGAATGGGTAGTTGGACTTGCAGTTTTTACCAATACTGCTGCATTTACATCGTTAATGAAAATTTTTGCCTGAACCTCTTTCTGGTTCGACTTTAATTTAAACACAATTAGTCCTACCAAAACTACTGCTACGATGACTATAGTAATAACTCTTTTCATTTCTATTATAAGTTAATCTGATTAATTATTTAATATTCCCAATGTTTTTCAAATACTCCAGTTCAGCCTGACGCAATTGCACATAAGCCAAAACCAGATTGGTTTGTGATTGCTGTAAATCCGTACTTGCTTTGATCAGGTCATTTGAATCTACCGTTCCTTCGTTGTACTGCAGCTCTGTTTGTCTGTAAACACTTTGTGAAAGTTTCAATTGTTCCTGAGCGATTCCTAAAGAATTCACCTGGATTTCGATCTGGCGTTTTGCATTCTCCGTTTGCATGTGCAGCTGCTGAGACAACAATTCTTCCTGGTTTTCCAGTTTCATCTTATTAATTTTTGTCACTTTCTGCTTGTGGTATTTTTCCAAGCCATCAAACAAGGTCCAATCCAGACGAAGTCCCAAAAATGCCGATGGAATCCCCTGACGCACATCATCATCCGGTTTCAGGTTGTAAGTATAATTGTAACCTGCGTAAAACGAAAGCGAAGGTAAATAAGACATATTTGTTCCCTTTTTCTCTTCTTCATTCATGCGCATTTGGGCACCAACCAATTCCAGTTCAGGATAATTGATCGTATTTCCCTCGATCAGGATTGATTTTTCCACCAGGTCATCCGATGCCAAAGTGATCTTTTGATCTTCCGGCAAGCCGATCAGGATCTTCAATAACATTTCCAATTGCTCTTTGTTTGCAAGCATTGTTTGCTTTGCATTTACCGAATTCAGGCGATTGATCCGCAACTTGTCGACTTCCGTTTTAACAACCATTTGTTGTTTTTCCATTGCCTCCATGTTTCCGATCAGACGTTCAATATTCACCAGGTTCGAATCCACGAACGCCAGCTGCTTATTAATTGCCTGAAGACTGAAAAAGGTATTTGCAACCTGAGTTTTGCTGTCTCTTTCGGTAATTTTTTGCTGAATTTCAATCACCTCCTGCTGAATCTTCAAGGTATTGATACCATAATTCACCTGGGGATTGTAAAGAATTTGCTGCAATTGTACCGTATTACTTAAATTATACGGCACCCCAAACTTTACGGTAGTGTAAGTTCCCGGAGCACCTCCGAAGATCTCTCCCGGCAATAACTGCCCCGGAATAATCGCGTTGTACTTATAATCACCTGTAGCGGTAATTTTCGGTAAGCGCGCAGATAAATAAGACGAAATCTGACTTTTATTCATTGTTACGTCCAAACGGGAGTTAACAATGGATAAATTGGCCGTGTCCGCCATTTTCAAACATGTTTCAAGGTCCAACACCTGAGCTGAAGCACTACTTCCAACTCCTAAAACCATGAGTACACCTAATAAACCTTTTCTCATATTAAATCTTTGTTTAAATGAAGTGTTAATTATTTGTTTTTGGGATAAATAAATACCCGATTAGCATTTCCGTTATGTATTGTTTTTGGAGCATTAAACGCTCCTGGTATTCTTCCTCCGACAAACCATTCAAATACTTCATTAATGGTTTTGCCATGAAGGGATAATGGCAATTTGACATGATCAGCAACATGAGATTTGTCAAATCAAGCTTGCGGATAATTCCTTTCTCCTGTGCATCCTGTAATTCATCAAAGACACCGGTATCAGCTATTTTATCCAGGATTCCGGCATGATCAAACTCGCATTTATCACCGCGTGAAAGTTCAGATAAGATGAAGCGTGGAATATCCGGATGAAGGATCAGGAATTCAAATTCTCTTTCAATGAAAATTCTCATTTTAGATTCCAGACTGAGATCTTTTTTGAATACCTCAACCGTTGAAAGCATGAAATCTTCCAGTGCAGCTTCAAAAACGAGTTTAAACAGTTGTTTTTTAGAACAGAAATAGTAGTTTACAAGCGCCACGTTCATTCCGGCAGCTTTGGCTATTTCCCGGGAGGTACAGCCATCAAACCCTTTGGCAATAAAGACGTTCTTTGCAGCTTCACGGATTTTCTCTTCTGTCGATAATTCTTTGCTCATATTTTTAAAATCGCGACAAATTTAAACAGGATTTTTAAACAAGCGTTTAAATTTCTTCGATTAAATAGTGTAAATAATTTAAAAAGCCAGTGAAATCAACTATTTCAGGTTAAATAAACTATTAAACAGGGCAAATTTGGGGATGAAAAGATTAGAATGCCATCAAAAATCGGTGAATGGTAACCCAAATACTGTGAATGGTGGACAGGCAAGTTCAATAGGTGGAAAAAGATAAAAAGAGTTCAAAACAAGCAAATAGAATTGAACTTTTGAACCTTTTATTTTTTTTACTTATGGTTCGTCAATAAATACGTCCGAACGTTTATTATTGAAGTATAAGGTCATTGCAAATCCGACGGAAAGAGTTTGGGTCGGAGCTTTCAAATCTCCTGCGGTGTAACCTCCTGAACTGGTGGAACCGATTCTGCTACCGTTAAATTTATAGCCGGAAAAATTATAGCTTACAATCCACCGATAGGCAACAGCTTCATCTGAAGCCAGGACAATACTGAATTGAGGCTCTACATATCCGCATGTTACTTGCTGTGCGCCATAAGTTTTTGTTCCGGTTGTTATAAATTGATTATTCGCTATTCCGGCACGAACTCCCAGTTCCAAACCTAATCGCGGGGCAACCCAGCTGGTCCACCCCAATTCCACATCACCTC
>CAMPIU010000363.1 GCA_946886545.1 uncultured Flavobacteriales bacterium
CTATTGGATTTACGTTTAGCTAGATAATAAACTTAAAAAAACCAAATCATGGTACTTACACTTTCAATCATGGCAATCATTGTAGCATTTTCGCTATATGATTATTTCTCTTCCAGATCCTGGCAAATGGTTACTTCAAGAGAACGCAACGAAACCGTATTCGAAAACCGGAACAAGGAGTACGGCGCGTACAAAATCCGAAAAGATTATGACAAACGGATCATTCTGATCTTCCTGGGAGTCACACTGGGAATCGGTGGGCTTTGGGGCGCTTCCAACCTATTCAAGCCACTTGAAAAAAGAAAAGATCCCACAATAATAACACAAAACTGGACAGACGCTGTGCTTAATACAGAAGATGAGCCGGAAATTCCAGAACCGGAAGTTGAACAACCTACAGCTCCTTCAAAAGCAGAAATTACAGAATTCCGTGTATTCGAAGTCACAGACAAGGAGATCGACAATAAAATTACTCCTCCTGATCCCGATAAAAACATTGGAAAGGAAGAGCAAAAGGGTGACCCCGGAACTGATTTTGACATTGCAAAACTCACCAAAGAAACAGGAAAAGGTGACGGTGGAATCATTGAAAAGAAAAAAGATGATGATGACGGAATCGCCAAAGTAGTTGATGAAATAGCTCAGTTTCCTGGCGGAATGGATGCTTTGCGTGCTTTCATTGCAGAAAACATTGATCTTAACATGATCGACGGAACTTCCAAAGTTTCGCTGAAATTTGTAGTTGACACCAATGGAAACATTTCTTCTGTCGTGGTTACACGTAATACAGGAGATTGCGAATCATGTGAAAAGGCAGCAATCAAAGTGGTAAAATCCATGCCGAAATGGACACCAGGAAAAGTGAACGGCGAGCCGGTAAAAAGTTATTACAGACTTCCTATTAATATTCAATAGATAAAGATTTCTTTTTCATAGTCAAAAAGGGTAGGTATGCCTCGGCTACCTGCCTTTTTTTGTTCCAATAACTTTGAACTGGCTTAATTCTAATTTTTTAGGAAGTTTTGTTCAATAAAAATTGGATAAAAAAATAAAAGACGTAACTTTGCGCCCAAATTAAGGAATACACTTAAAAGGCAACAAAATGTCCAAAATTCAAGGAAAAATATCACAGGTTATCGGACCGGTTGTCGATGTAACATTCGACAAAGGCATGTCACTTCCAAACATCTATGACGCATTAGAAGTGTTCAAAACAGATGGAACAAAAGTAGTACTGGAGGTACAATCACACGTTGGGGAGAATTCCGTGCGTGCGATCTCTATGGACTCCACTGACGGTTTCCGTCGTGGGATGGAAGTTACTTCAACTGGAAGCGCTATTAAAATGCCTACAGGAGATCAAATCAAGGGACGCTTATTCAACGTAGTAGGTGAAGCAATTGATGGGATCGGACCTGTTGACAATGCGAATGGATTACCAATTCACCGTGAAGCTCCAAGATTTGAGGACTTATCAACTGCAACAGAAGTATTATTTACAGGTATCAAAGTAATTGACTTGATCGAGCCTTACGCAAAAGGAGGTAAAATTGGTTTGTTCGGTGGTGCCGGTGTAGGTAAAACAGTATTGATTCAGGAATTGATCAACAACATCGCTAAAGGACACGGAGGTTTATCTGTATTCGCAGGAGTTGGTGAGCGTACTCGTGAGGGTAATGACTTGCTTCGCGAGATGTTGGAATCAGGAATTATTAAATATGGTGAAGCTTTCCTTCATTCTATGGAAGAAGGAGGATGGGATTTATCCAAAGTTGATTTGAACGAAATGAAAGAGTCTAAGGCTACTTTCGTATTCGGTCAGATGAATGAGCCTCCCGGAGCTCGTGCACGTGTTGCACTTTCCGGATTAACAATGGCAGAATATTACCGTGACGGTGATGGAGAAGGTCAAGGAAAAGACATCTTGTTCTTCGTTGACAACATCTTCAGATTCACCCAAGCCGGTTCTGAGGTGTCTGCACTACTTGGACGTATGCCTTCAGCAGTAGGTTACCAACCAACATTGGCAACTGAAATGGGTGCGATGCAGGAGCGTATTACTTCAACAAAAAGAGGATCTATTACATCTGTACAAGCGGTTTACGTACCTGCGGATGACTTAACGGATCCTGCACCGGCAAATACATTTGCCCACTTGGATGCAACAACCGTATTATCACGTAAAATTTCCGAGTTAGGTATCTACCCTGCTGTGGATCCATTGGATTCTACATCACGTATCCTTACTCCAACTATTTTGGGTGAAGAGCACTACAATTGTGCATCACGTGTGAAAATCACTTTACAGCGTTACAAAGAGCTACAAGATATCATCGCAATCCTTGGTATGGATGAGTTATCTGAAGAAGATAAAATGATCGTTCACCGCGCTCGTCGTGTTCAACGTTTCTTATCTCAACCGTTCCACGTTGCCGAGCAATTTACAGGTATCCCGGGCTGTTTGGTTGACATTCAGGAAACGATCAAAGGTTTCAATATGATCTTGGATGGTGAAATGGACAAATATCCGGAAGCAGCATTCAACCTGAAAGGAAGCATCGAAGATGTGAAAATTGCAGGTGAGAAAATGTTGGCTGAAGCTTAATAAGACATCAGGACTTTAAGACATTAGGACTTTTTAGAACTTCCGAGAACTGAAAAGTCCTAACATCCTAAAATCCTGATTCCGATAGCTATCGGAACTTAAAATCATATAAAGATGCAATTAGAAATTATAACACCGGAAACTTTAATCTACAAGGGTGAAGCAACTGCGGTTCAATTTCCGGGATTAGACGGATCATTCCAGGTGTTGAACAATCACGCTCCGATTATTTCCGGATTAAGTGCCGGAACGATTAAAGCTGACCTGGTAGAAGCTTTTAAAGTTACTGCAAAGACTAATCCGAACATTACCGCTGAGAACCATGGAAAAATCATCCATGTTGCGATCAAAGGTGGGGTTGTGGAAATGCAAAACAATAAAATTATCGTGTTAGCCGAATAATACGTAGTAATAAACCGATAAAAGGGGCTCGCCGCGGCGGGTCCTTTTTTGTTAAGGTCTGTTATAAAAACGTATTTTTGCACCAGCACATAAGATTCTTTAATTATTTTCGTTCTGTAATCATGAATCTACAGGATCAAATAGATTTGACAAACGTTCCCCAGCACATCGCCATCATTATGGATGGGAATGGACGCTGGGCTAAAAAACAGGGGCAAGAGCGCCTATACGGTCATTCCTTCGGAGTTGACTCAGTTCGTGCTTCCCTGACGGCATGTAAAAACATCGGTGTCAAATATGCCACTATGTATGCCTTCTCTACCGAAAACTGGAGCAGACCCCAGGACGAAGTAGAGGGATTGATGAACCTGCTCGTTTACACCATTGCAAACGAAGTAACCGAATTAAATGCACAAAACGTTCGCTTGCTGAGTATCGGTGATACTGCCGGACTTCCTGACGATTGTCAGAACGAGTTATACAATGCAATCGAGTCGACTAAAAATAACACCGGTGTAAATCTGGTTATTGCATTGAACTATAGTTCCAGATGGGAAATCGCCGAAAGTGTCAAAGAACTGGCTTCCCAGGTAAAAGATGGCAAACTGGCCACTTCAGACATTACACCCGAATTAATTTCTGCTACCTTATCAACCAAAAATATCCCCGACCCCGAATTACTCATCCGAACAAGTGGTGAACATCGTTTAAGCAACTTCCTTCTTTGGCAGGCAGCTTACAGTGAATTTCATTTCACACCTGT
>CAMPIU010000364.1 GCA_946886545.1 uncultured Flavobacteriales bacterium
ATGGTATTTAACTTTCCGCCTTGTTGTTTGGTATCTTACAAAAAATCGTATTCTTCGTCGTAACCATAAATTGCAGCGTAATGCCCTGCAAAATGAAATGGTCTTGAAAAATACTCCAAATGATAACAATCCAGTTTCAGCCCCACAACTTGTCCTTGGTCGATCAGTTCCTTTACACTTTCCCAGGCTTTTTTGGCTGACGTGGTTTCCTTCACTAATAATTCAAGATTTAAATTCCTTGCAATATTTTCAGTCAGAATATCCGGTTTTACCCGTCCGCCAATGAAAGGAAAATCCATTGACTTCATATTCCAAAAGATAAATCCAAGGCCCTGTCCCAAACCAAAAAGCATTGGTTCCGAAAATTCAATGCCCAATTGTCTCAGCAAAGTTCCTGTTGCAGTTGTTTCACAATGCTGACCGTCAAAGGGTTTTATCTTTTTTATTACCATGATCTGTTTCGTTCTATCATTATTGGTTTGTACCGAAATAGATGAGTCCACTTATAGCAAGAAGCAGAATCCATTGTCCAAGCTTGAGGTAATTTTTAGGGAATTGTTTTGAGATAGTAATTGTTACTACCCATACGATTGCATAACCTAAAAAGTATACGGTCAAAATTTGCAGTAATGTTTTCTCGTTTTCGAAGAAGTCAGTGAAATTAATCAGTGCAAGCCCAATCGAAGCAAAAAGCAAATCAAATGAAATCCAATGCCAGCCACACCGGGCCATAGTCCATTTTTCTCTTTTGAGGAATTTGTCTTCACTTGTTTCCGAGGGTTCGTTGACTTTCAGTTCCTTGTCTCCAACAAAAGTATGCAAGACAAATGCGAAGAGTGTCAAAATATTTGCGCTTAAAATGGCTATGTTCATATTCTCGGTTTTTGATTTTAAAAAAAATGTGGCTTTGGAGCAGATTTATCCATTTGTAGCTTTACTATTAGGTCTAATAATCCGAAAAGCCCTGCCCCCAAAATAATCGTCCATGAAATCCAGTCTTTAAATTCATTTCGTTTGTGTGTAAGAAACAGGATATGAAGACCGACATGAACCATGAAGAAAATATCCAGTCCGTTTATTAGCGGTTCGTTTGTTCCCGGTCCTGATAGTCCTATAAACAAAAGCAAAAACAAGGGAATATGAGCAAACAGAAATATCTTATATCCCCAACTATCGTTCAGCATAGAAAGACCCGGAAAAATTCTCCATTCCTTACAACGAATCGCGTCCATTTCGTGGATTATTAAAAGAGAAAGCCCCAGGTAAAAGAAGATGTGTCCTGCCATGTGATAGCTCAAAACTAATCAATATAGCGCAAAGTAAAGGGGTTTAGTTCTTTCCCGATAAAGCAGACACCTCAATATATGGGTTTCATCCTGATTATTAAACGTATCCAATTAAATAGTTAATTTTTCAAAAGGTGTGAAAATGATATGGTTTTCAGTGAATTATGTAACGGTTTTACCGACTAATAATCCCAGTTTTGTTATTCAGAGAAGTTCACCATTAAAAACTGTAATCATGGATACTAAAGAATTAGAAAAGTTGCCAAATAAAGATGGGGAAATCGAGAAGGGTGCTTCCCATATTATCATCGAACTGATCGAATATGAGCACAATGCTGTTGTAAGTAAATCTATCATGAAAAAGGCAACGGGTTCAATAAATGCGCTATCATTTGCAAGTGGCGAAGGACTCAATGAGAAGGTTTCTCCTTTTGATACCTATGTACAAATTATTGATGGCAGTGCAATTATTGAGATTGACGGGAAGGCAACCACTCTTAAAACAGGAGAAGGTATCCTTATACCAGCTCATAAGTCAAGTCATATCGAACCCAATGGACGGTTTAAATTAATCTTAACTGTGATCAAAAGCGGATACGAATAAGTGGGTACTTAACTTTAGATGAGAAGTTGTTTGGTGAAGTGACTTGAGTACTGACTTACAACCTTCCGCAAATGTAAATGAAACAAGACTCAATTAAACATGGTTGTACGTTTTACGTAAAGTTTCAGCTAGGAGCTATTCTTGTTTCCACGCAAATCACTGACTATTTTTGCACCGACTTTTATAAGAGTCTTTCGCTTCAACAGTTTTAGAAAAACAACCGAAACTTTGTTAGTGAAACCTGTTATAACTGTTGGTTTTTTACCGATCTTCCTTAAAGATTCTGCAACTACATCTGCTACGCCCATTCCTGTAAGCCGGGTATTTGCCCTTCTGGAAAACTCGGTTTTCGTAGCCCCCGGACAAACGGCTAAAACATCAATTCCCTTTTCTTTCAACTCAAACCACATACCTTCTGTAAAGTACAAGAGATATGCCTTTGATGCAGCATAATTTGACCAATGTGGCATGGGTAAAAAGGCACTTGCCGAAGCAATATTTATGATTCCTCCTTTCCCTTTCGAAATCATTTTATTTCCAAAAAAATGAGTTAACATTAGCGGTGCTTTACAATTAAGTTCCAACAGTTGAATTTGATTTTGTAATTCATCATTCAAAAAGCTACCTGTAATTGCAAATCCCGCATTATTTATCAGTAAACCGATATTCAGATGATTCGTACACTGTGCTATCTTTTCTAAAAAATTTTGACTGGTCAAATCAATTGAAATAATGACCGTTTCAATTTTATGCTGTTCAATTAAATATTCAGACAGTTCTTTCAGCTTTTCCTTTCGTCTTGCTACCAGCACAAGATTGAACTTCAGGCATGCCAGTTGTCTGGCGTATTCCGCTCCTATTCCTGATGAAGCACCTGTAATTAATGCCCATTCGCCGTATTTTTCTTTGTGGTTCAACATCATTAAATGCGTTGGGAAACAATTTTGCCGGCCAATGGCAATAAACCTGCTATCATTAATAATGAACCTACTGCCATCCAATTTTCAATCCCCGGAAATATCAGGATCAGAACATTGCCAAGGATAAAAAGTAACGACGACCACCTGGCAATGATCCCTGATTTATAAAGCGATATTCCCAAAAGTATATTACCGATAAAGACCAACATACTTAATCCAAATGATAGTTTCAGGATATTTGTCATGTTAACAGTGCCCATCGGGATAGATAAAAATGCTCCCAAGACACCAATAAAATATACCGCTCCGATAATTGATAAAATGATCCCGATAAATGAATGCCAGGGTGTCTTTTTGTAACCTATATACATAAGACATAAACCAAGTCCGATGTAAACCGGCATAGAAGCATAAATAAAATAATGAGGTAAAAGGTAATACCTGAATATGTGTGATTCATCAGAAGAAGGTGTCAAATTTGCCGTAGCATCAGTTGCTTCGTAAGAAAAATTCAAATTAAAAAATGTACTCAGGCTGTCGTGTGCAATTCCCCAGCCAATAAACGTGAGTAATGGGGCAAGTATCAGTGAAATGGCTCCTAATACCTTAACAAAAGTGATTGCTTTTCTATTCATTTGTGTCATATTACATTGTTTTCCGGCAAAGGTGTAAATGACATTTTGCATTATTTTTGATTCAAATCAAAAAAATCACTTTATTCTGGCTTTAACACGGCTAAATGTTTCTTTTGTCATACCAAGATATGATGCAATATACATCTGAGGGAAGCGAATGATCCATTCAGGGTGTTCGTTAAGCAATTTCTTATACCTGTCGTCAGGAGAAGAGTTGGATATTGAAATGTGATGAGAAGACGGGATTACCCACTGATTCATAAGACTCATCAAATTTCTGAAAACGGGGTGTTGTTCCATCAACAGATGAATGT
>CAMPIU010000365.1 GCA_946886545.1 uncultured Flavobacteriales bacterium
CTACTTACCAACTCGGTTTGTCAGCTACGACCATGCAGTATTCTACCTTAACAAATGGAGCGGGTACCAACACTTTTAGCGGTGGTGGCGTCAACTTACTAACAGGAGACGGGATTTCCTGGGGAGGAACGGTATATCCGTCAACTCCGGCAAATTACCCGCGCGGTCTTATTGGTGGAATCACTTTCATTCCGGCAGTACCTTGTACATCTCCTCCAACTGCAGGGACAGTTTCTGCAGCGAACAATCCGATTTGTCCTTCTGTTAACAATACACTTTCATTATTGGGAGGAACAGGCGGAACAGGACAAACTTACCAATGGCAAAGCTCTTCAACCGGAGCTCTTGGAACTTATACTGATATCTTAGGTG
Organism: uncultured Flavobacteriales bacterium; assembly: GCA_946886545.1. The sequence continues at coordinate 373 of CAMPIU010000365.1, forward strand.
CTACCAACAGCACATATATTGCTAGTCAAACTACCGATACATATTATCGGGTTTATATGACTTGTGGTGGATTGTCCGATACAACAGCCGGACTTCTTGTAAACACAAGTAACTTCATTAACTGTTATTGTAACAGTAATGCTACCAGTACCTTCGACGAGGAAATTCTGAATGTAAGTATCGGAACACTGAATAACAGCTCTACCTGTTCTACAACCGGTGGTGCAGGATCTATGCAAAGCCAATATTCCAATTATACCGCATTACCGGCAACCGTTCTTGCGCGTACCGTTAATTACGGGTTGAATGTTCAGATTGGTACTTGTGGCGGTAGTTTTAGTAATATGACTAAAGTTTATATCGATTATAACCAAAATGGATTATTCACAGATCCGGGAGAAGAAGTTTATGCTTCGGCAACTGCTACCGTTGGTCCGCACAATGAAATCGGAACAATTACGATTCCATTGACAGCAGCTCTTGGAACCACACGTATGCGTGTCATTAATGTTGAAACTACAGTTATTGGGAATATCACTCCTTGTGGAACATATACTTGGGGAGAAACCGAAGACTATTTTGTAAATATTGCTCCGGCTCCAACATGTCCTCAACCTACGGTGTTCACAAATCTTGGTGCAACAGATACGGAAATTGAGCTTTCATGGACAGTTGGCGGTTCAGAAACTTCCTGGCAAATCCAATACGGCCCTCCGGGATTTGCACTTGGAACCGGTGATTCTGTTGTTGCAACAACAAATCCATTTACATTGACCAATTTGACACCAAATTCTTTCTACCAGGTTTACGTATTAGCGATCTGTTCATCTTCGGATTCATCTTATTATACGGGACCTCTTACTTTCAACACCTACAATCAAGGAATTTACATGGACTGGTCGGATGACTGTCCTACTTCCGGATTCGTGGATATTTCTGCAACAGGAACAAATGCCAATACAACCGATGATTCAGAATTCGGAGTAGCATTGCCATTCCCATTGTTATACCAGGGAACTTTAATTAATGACATTACAATCGGTAACAACGGGGGTGTTGTATTAGGTTCCCAAACAGCACAAATAGGTTACAATATGGTAGCTGGAAACGGTTTATACCCTTATGTACAAGATATGAACACTCCATACGATGGTGTATATTATCAAACATTAGGTGTTGCGCCGAATCGTAAATTTGTTGTAATGTGGTCCGATGTGGCTCATTTCTTCTCTTCATTAGGCACAGACGGAGCTACTTTCGAATTGATTATCGAAGAAGCAACGCATGAAGTATATTTTGTTTACGAGGATGTAAATCATGACAATCCTTCATACAACAACGGTGCTGATGCGGAAATTGGGGCACGTGGGAATCAAAATATTAACGTGTCCATGAACAGTACAGCTTATTTACAAGACAATTCTTGTGTTCACTTTTACTACACAGATTGTCCGAAACCTCAAAGTTTCGTAACTACGTTCCTTGGAGCTGATGAAATTCAATTTGGCTGGACTCCGGGTTACTCGAATGAAACAAACTGGATCATCGAATACGGTCCTGCCGGATTTACTCCTGGAACCGGGACTCTCTTAACTGAAACAAATAGTTTCTCTACTATTTCTTCTTTGACTCAGTTGACTGATTATACAATCTACATTTATGCAAATTGTGCAAATGGAGATACTTCATTGGCATTGATCCATGATTTCACAACATTGCCATACTGTTCTAATCCTGCATCAATCAATGGAGCATCAGATCTTGATTCATTGGAATTAACTTGGTCATGGACAGAATCAAGTCCTGTTTTCCCAATTGATTCATTTAATATTCAATACGGGATGACTGGTTTCCAGTTGGGAACAGGAACAATTGTAGGAGCAAATGGTGTTGATTTCTCAGACACAATTTACGATCCTTCATTAATGGGTTCAGGAGTTTACCAAGTGTACGTGCAAGCTATTTGTACAACAGGTGATACTTCTGCTTTCTCAGGACCTTTCACCGTTGTTATGCCGGTTACTAATGACATCGTTTGTGATCAGGAAGCTCTTCAATTAGGTGAAACATATACTTTCAACAACAATGGTGCTACTGTTTCTTTAAATGAAACAGATATCGCTCCTCCCGCAACAGGTACTCAGGAAACTGACGGATGGGCGAACACAACTTTGAACGGAACATTGTGGTATACATTCACAGCACCTGCATCCGGTTCCGTGAGAATCAATTCAAGTGCAATTTCATACAATGGTCAGGCTGCCGTTTACACAGCAACCAACTGTGCCGACTTTAACACATTTACGTTATTGGCTGCTAATGATGATGAAATTGATGGAACAAGCTTAGCTCCGAACTTTACAGTTTGTGGTTTAACACCAGGAACTACTTACTATGTTATGTACGACAAGTTCAACGCTACTTCAGGTAACTTTAGCCTGAGTGTAACTGAGATTGTACTTGAAGGAGGAACAGCAAATCCGTTAACTGAAGTTTGTACGGGTACTGTTGTAGACTTATTTACTACAATCGGCGGTAACAATACCGGAGGAGAATGGTCTTCTTCCATTGCTTCAGTTGATGCAAGTATTCAAGACTCCATGTTCAATACTGCAGGTCTTGCATACCAAACGTTTGACCTTGAATATCGTGTAACTGATGGTTGTGCTTACGATTCAATTGTTTCACAAGTAAAAATCTATCCATTATCAAATGCTGGTCAGGATGGTGTCATTACAGCTTGTAGAAACGAACCGATCGATTTATTGGCTGGTTTGAATGGTAATACGGATTTGAATGGTGATTGGTATGACCCGTCAAATGTCTTATTAACAAACTCTCAAGTGACAACTGCAAATTTCGCGGGTCAATATAATTACGACTATATTTCCGGAAATGGGATTTGTCCGGATGATACGGCTAATGTGGTAGTTACAGTAAACGGGGCTTGTGACTGGTTATCTGTAGATGAAAATGCATTGGAGCAAGTAACTGTTTATCCGAACCCTTCAACAGGTATTGTATTCATCGAGTCTACATTCAGTACAGGTAATTTTGACCTTACCGTAACAGACATCAATGGCCGTACAGTTCAAACCGGACAAAACATCATTTCTTCCGGAACAAATACTGTAAACCTGAAAGAATTTGAAAGAGGAACTTACTTCTTCAAGCTTTCAAGCAACAATGCTGAAAAAGTATTTAGAATTGTACTACAATAATCTTGAAATTAGATCTCTGTTTTTAGAGCAAAAACCCTTCCTGTGCGGAGGGTTTTTGTTTTAAAAAAAATAAATGGACAATAACTTGTTTATTTCTTAAAATTGTACGAAATTACCAACTATATTTTTAATCGAATTAACAAGCTAGTTAGTCGGA
>CAMPIU010000366.1 GCA_946886545.1 uncultured Flavobacteriales bacterium
ACCAAATTAAAAAAACAGGAAGCGGCGGTCATTTGAACCGCCGCTTTTGTTTTACCAATTTTCCAATACCAGATTCCTGTTTTTTCGCTTAACACGCAATGAACAAAGACAAATAAACCTAATTTAGCAGGCTATGTCAAAGAAAAAAACTTCTTCTCCTACGCAGTTATCCCATAAAGTAGCTGCCACTACCCCACTAGTTGATACTTCCAGGCAAATACAACGACGACTTTTTTGGTTGTTAAGCTTGTCTGCCTTCTTGTTATTCAGTCCCACTATCCGGCATGGATTTGTACTGGATGATTTAGCAGTCATTCAAAACAACCGCTTTGTTCATGAAGGGTTCAGCGGAATTCCCGATTTATTTTCAACTTTCTATTGGAAAGGATTTTGGGATGCCAATGCAGGCTTGTATCGTCCTTTATCTATGGTCATGTTCGCAATTGAGTGGGCATTTTCACCTGATAATCCAGGAATACACCATTTTGTGAATGTTCTTTTATATGCACTGACAATTGGCTTACTTTTCAAACTTTTATTGAAACTGCTTCCTACCTATTCAGTATGGGTTTCATTCGCTATTACCCTTATTTTCCTGGTCCATCCAAGTCATACGGAAGTAGTAGCGAATATTAAAAGCCGGGACGAAATTCTCTGTTTTTTATTCTTTATTCTCACCTTTTCCAGCTTATTAAAAGCAAGGGTTGGAAAACCTGCGGACACAATAAAAACAGCACTTTTATTCTTTGCCTGCTTATTATCCAAAGAAGCCGGAATCATGTATCTGCCAATTTTCGGGCTTTACTTTTGGATGGTAAAAAAGGAATCTATCATTTCTGTCTCAAAAAAAATACTGCCACTAATACTCATCACAGGTGCTTGGTTGATACTACATCAGATGGTGATTCATTCCGATCCTACTCCACCAATCCAATACACATATCACGATAATTCACTTCTAGCGTGTGAAAGCGGTTCACGTTACGCCACCGGAATTGGCATTTTGGGCCGTTATATTTTGGAAAGCATTGCTCCTTTTAATCTGAGTTATGATTATTCTTACAATCAGCTTCCGTGCCTCAATTTTACTTCTCTTCCGGTAATCGGTACCTTGATCGCAGTCATTTTGTCCGTACTTATCGTAGCAAGAACACGTAAAACAAAACCTGAAATTGCATTCGGGATTTTGTTTTTCTTTATTACGATTGGCTTGGTAACGAATATTTTTTCATTGATCGGAACAACTTATGCCAATCGATTAGTCTATGCTCCTTCTTTAGGGATCATCATGACATTTGTTATTGCCATATTTACCCTGTTCAAGGCACATCAAACAGAAAAATGGCAATCAGGCGGAGTGTTGTTTTCCGTAATAGCGGGGATCATTTTTAGCATTCAAACTACTCAACGCAATAAAGTGTGGGAATCCAACACGACTCTTTTCACAGCTGATGTTCAGAATAGTCCGAATAGTGCGCGAGTTCACTTCAATTACGGTGTCTTACAAATGAACACAGATCAGCTTGATTCCATCGGAGCACAACAACAATTATTACGTGCCGTTTCCAGTTTCAAAAAAGCCATTTTCATTGATTCCCTGGATGCCGGGTCCTATACCAATTTAGGGGTAGCTTCTTACCGATTAAATCGATTCGAACAATCCATTCATTATACTAGCAAAGCTATCACACTTAACCCAAATGATCTTTCTCTTTACGGTAATTTAGGAGATGCCTACTTCATAGTAAAAGATTATGATCGTGCGAGTAAAGCTTTAAAAAAGGGGATTCTGGACAAAAACGCTACCTCTACCAATTACAAAAACTATGGTATTTCCTTATTCAATTTAAAACGTTACAAGGAAGCAATTACTGTTTTCAAGAAAGGGCTTGGAAAATTTCCTGATGATACCGAAATGGCCTCCAACCTAGGAAATTCTTATGGAGCTGCAGGTAATTACGAGGAGGCCGGTCAAGTCTTTGAAACTATTTACACCAACGATCCTTCGAATATGAATATCTTACGGTTAATGCTCATATCCTATGAACAGGCCGGAAATAAAGAAAAAGTGGCACAATACAGTCCGTTTTTAAATTAATCGGAGAACAGTTTTCATTCTCCGATTTTGTTTAAGCTAAAGATTGATTAGTAAATGGCGTTTTCAAGAATTCGCAAATGCAGTTGGATTAAAGTCAATTCCTGAACACCGACTTTCGTGGTGGAATATTCAAAGTCCGTATCGTTTATACTGATTTTTAACTTACTATGATTCGGAAAGTGCATTGATATTTGATGATTAACCGTTTTTAATGTAGAAGTAATAATTCTCCACCTTGTATACATCTCATCGTTCATCACTTGTTTTACCAGCTGATCATTGAGCATACGATCGAAAGCATCTTCTTCCTTCATTTTGTCAAATTCTTGCTTTGAAATTTGTCCGGAACGTCTAAACATCTCTGTTTTCAACCCCTGTATTTCGTTGTCTAACTCATTTAACGCATTGATAAACACCCCTTTTTGAACACTATCAATGGTTACTTTTTCTTTCACTTGAATGGATTCCAATTCGGATGAAAGTAACGAATAGAATGATTTATTCGCATGATCCGTTTTCGGTTTATTCAAGTTGAACATTGCAAATAACAATCCCCCACAACCAAGCATCAAAACCGTATTGACAATGGCATTGAATTTCAATTCAGGACGCCGAATACGCGACATCAAATACAACGGGGCATAAACAAATGTAAATGATGTTAATCCGCTTAGCATCAAAATATTTGCGAACGGCCAATGCATGATTTTAAAGAGAAAACCAAATGTTGTTATGATTCCAATGAATAGTCCAAATGACAAAATCAATTTATCTTGTACTTTCACTTCGTCTTTAAACTTAAGCGCAATCATCAATGGCAGAAAAATGATACCGAAAATTCCGATACCCAGAACAAAACTAATTGATGCACCAGGCCAGTGCATTACTTTAAAGAAAGACCCAATTAGGGTGAAAGCGGACGCTAATAATCCGGAAATTACCAATATTTTTTTCATGGCGTAAAAATGTTTGAAGGTTAATAACAATTCTGTTTCCTCCTGAATTTCACGCAAGTTGTCGCTAAAAAAACGAGGCAAGAGCCTTTGAAAGAACTGGTCAAAGTCTTCTGTTTCAGACATTTCATCCTCAATGATACAGCACATGTGATCCAGGAGGTTCCATTGCAGATCTTCAATAGTAACCCCACGTGCTTCAATTTCACGAAGAATAAAATCAACTTGCTCGTCCGAAACTCTAACCATTTCCAGTTCTTGGCTCTAAATCCAACAGAAACTTCATGGTATTCATAAAGTCTACCAACTCGTTTACCTTCTCTTTGGCCGTCGACTGCCCTTTTTCAGTGAGTGTGTAATACTTTCTTACACGTTTACCGATGAATACCTCTTCCGTTTGCAATTCGCCCTGTGACTCAAGCGCATGCAAGGTTGGATAAAGTGCTCCTTCAGTAATCTGAATTTTCTCAGCTGTGAGATCTTTGACGCGTTGTGTAATTTCATAACCGTACATTCTGCCGTTGTCCTTAAGCAGATTGAGAACGATTGTTTTAAGCGTACCTTTTAAAAGTTCTGATGAATACATAGGACAAATATACATAAGAATATTAGGTATGCAAATTATTACATAAGAAAGTTAGGTATTATTTAAGCTGAAGAAATCAACT
>CAMPIU010000367.1 GCA_946886545.1 uncultured Flavobacteriales bacterium
TCAATGGATTGAAACACTTTGTTTCCTGTTTGGGAGCCCATCAAAATACACCAAATTTTGTTCGGGTCCTGATCGTCAACTTCGATGTATTTCGAACGGTTTTGATTGTTTCCTGTCTGCGCGCCTGTTGGTGTGATATCCACCCATGTCAAGCCTTTATCAACAGATTTTTTAATTTTAGTAGCCGATCCGGTAGTCTTGTGAGTAACGTACAAAATATTCGGGTTTGACCAGGCTACTTTTACCTGTATTACGCTTACGCCACCAAAATCGTATACTTCTTCAAAAGAAAGTCCGCCATTTTCAGTGAAAAACAATTTAGTTTCCACAGGAGAATAAAACGAGTTATAATTGGAAGGCAAAAAGGCATAATTACCATATTCACCATCAATATAAGAGGTGTTGCATTTTTTCGAACCATCAAAACTTCTTCCTGAAATGCGCGTTTCGCGATCCGCTGAAAAATTAAACGATCCGTTATCGCTGTAACCAATGTTATTGTCTCCAAAGTTTACGAAACCCCTGAAGTTATCTCCACCAAGTTCTGCAAGCCATCCGCCTTCAGTTGGAGTAGTTAAACCACCATGATAAATGTCGTTATATTTGATTAAAGTTCCGTTGTGGTATGTTCCACCCACCATGATATCACCGCTTTTAAATCCTGCCTGAAAGCCCCAGAAATCGGTTCCCTGAATTCCGTGCATCCGCGGCACCAAAGTGTCTCCCTCATCGGAAGAATAGTACAATCCACCGTCTGAGCAAACCCACATATCTACTCCGCCGGCATGCTGGAAAAATTTTATATCGTGCACATCGGCGTGATTATAACGGTAGGCTGTATGTTGGCCGACCCATGTAACCCAGTGTGCATTTTGTTCCCAATCCGCGCCACCGTTTTCAGAGCGCCACACATTGATTCCCGCACCAAAAACACGGTCAGCATTAGTTGGAGAAACACCCATACACAAGTCATAATAGTATTGTCCGCCTTCTTCGTCTCCTTCTTCGGCATAACCCAGCATATTCGGGTCTTGTATTGTTGCTCCTCCCGGGCCGGTTCCACAACAGCTGAAACTAAACGATTCACCGGCATCCGTACTTTTGTAAACACCGTACAATCCTCCATCCGGTCCAACCTGACCGGCAGCCCACACATATACAATGTCCGGATCTGCAGCAGAAACACCAATTTCAGTGCGTTTTTGTTCATCACCACTTGCAGGCAAAGGCCAGCCAGCTGTTTTTTGTGTCCAGGTTAAACCATTGTCTAAGGATTTGTAAAATTGAGTTGCATCCCCGCTCAATGAAACAGTATAAATAATCTGAAGATCTGCAGGATTAATCTCTATTTCCATGTGTTCTCCCGCATGTACAATTGTCCATGAAGTTCCATTATCGGTACTGCGATACAAACCGGTATTGGTTGCTGCCAACAAGGTGTTTGCAGCGATGTATTTCAGGTCACGTACAAAACGATTCACCCCCTGAAACGCAGCATCACCTGTGAGATTCCAGGTATTTCCCCCGTCTTCCGAACGCCAGATTTTGCCGTTTTCTTCACCGAATAAAATGCGATTGGAGTTGTTCGGGTCAATCGCAATCGAATAGACGGCATTGACCAATAAGTTCTTTGAAGCTAAAATCCAGTTATGACCTTTATCAGTCGTTTTCCAAATACCGGCAGTTGCCGTGCCGGCGAAAAGCACCAAGGGATTGTTCGGGTCCTGTTCAACTGTATAAACATGAGCAGATCCGGGAGATTGTACCTGGAATTGCATTGCCTGTTCATGATCGTAATCCCAGGGACCCATTTCGCTCCATGCCGAGTTCGACGATTTTTGAGCTTCCAGATTTGCTTTTGCCTGCAAATATGCCTGTTCGTTTGCTTCGGAATCAATGGATCGGTCAATATAACCTTCATTATTGATATAACTCCAGTTTTCTTTCATCAGGCGCTTGAAATACTGCGTATGGCGGTTTTTTACAAAATCGTGCGTTTGATAATAGGCATGAAACAATGTGCGTAATTCAAATAAATTGGGATTGGAGCTGTACATTTTTACAACCCATTCCGGATCGTTTGCCTGTACTTTGTAAATTTGTTGGTTTTCCTGAGCGTGGTTGTAGTAACTACAACATAATAAGCCTGCTGCTAATAACAGTTTTTTCATGGTTTTGGAATAAGAAGAAACCCAAACTTAGTCTAAAAAGAACTTATTGCTGTTATAAAAAGGATGCTATTGTTGGAATCTAAAAATTCCCATGGATCAATGTTTGCCTTTGGAAAGAAATTTCGAAATGAGCTGTTGCCCGTAAAACACGAACAGGATGATCAATCCGCTTCCAAAGAAAACAAGGGTGAGTGGACGGATTCCATCATCAAAGAAAAATTCACCGATCATCCAAGTAGAGTTGGCGAGAATCCAGGCAATCACTGCCAGGTTGTGCATCAGTTCCGAATAGGATTTTCTCATTTTCCAGGTCAGCCATAACGCAACGGAAATAGTCGGAATGATCATAAACGTTCCCAGCCATTTCAGATCGGCTGCCCAACAGATATCTTTGAGAAGCCATAATAAAATGTGTAGATTTTCTATTTTCCGGAAATCTAAAAACATTTAAGCCTTCACTCTTGCTTTTTCCAGGCACTCAATTGCTTTTTCCATCATTTTCTTCGACCCTGTAAAGAATCCGCAACGTTCATGTAATTGATGCGGTTCCAGATCGAGAATACGTTCTGTTCCATTCGTTGCCATTCCACCTGCTTGTTCAGCAACAAAAGCCAATGGATTACATTCATATAATAATCGCAATTTCCCTTTCGGGCTTTGGTTTGTAACCGGGTAAATGTAAATTCCTCCTTTGATCAGGTTTCTATGAAAATCTGCAACCAGGGAACCAATGTATCTTCCCGAGTAAGGTCTTCCATCTTCCTGAACCTGCTGACAGAATGAAATATAATCCTTTACTCCTTGCTCGCATTCGTGGATATTTCCTTCGTTCATTGCATAAATGCGCCCCGTTTCCGGCATACGCATATTCGGGTGTGATAAACAAAACTCACCGATGGAAGGATCCAAAGTAAATCCGTTCACTCCGTGTCCGGTTGTATATACCAGCATGGTCGATGAACCGTAAAGCACATAACCTGCTGCAATTTGTTGTGTTCCTTTTTGCAACATATCTTCCAGGGTTGCAAACGAACCTTTTGGAGAAACACGTTTATAAATAGAGAAAATTGTTCCGATAGAAACATTGCAATCAATATTGGATGAGCCGTCCAGCGGATCAAACAACACAATATATTTTCCGCTTTGAGCCCGTTCGGAGGTGAAAGCAAGAAAATCGTCGTTTTCCTCCGAAGCAATTCCGCAAATCTCACCGCTTGATTCAAATACTTTGATGAATTGAGTATCTGCAATTACATCCAATTTTTGCTGTTCTTCACCTTGAACATTTACATCACCGTGAGCACCCAGGATGTGATCTACCAATCCTGCTCTGCGCACATCTCTTGCCACAATTTTTGATGCAATCGAAATATCATTTAAGATCCGCGACAATTCTCCGGAAGAACCTGGAAATTCCGCTTGACGCTCCATAATAAAATCGCTCAATGTAATGATGTGTGACATAGATAAAAATTTATAAGCAAAGGTACGGAATAATTAAAAACGATCTTTTCCAATTATTCACAATCCGGATGAAATTATAC
>CAMPIU010000368.1 GCA_946886545.1 uncultured Flavobacteriales bacterium
CCTGTATTGATTTTATGGGCGCTTTGGTCAACCGGAACATTCCGGAAAATGCGAAACAAGGACAAATCAAAAAGCAATTTTTACGATTTTGAAGCAAAATTGTTGTCCGGAGAAACTGTTTCAATGAGTCAATTTAAAGGAAAAACAATAATAATAGTCAATACCGCCAGTAAATGCGGATTTACACCACAGTACGAAGGATTGGAAAAGTTGTACAAAAAATACCAGGACAAGGGATTGGTTATCCTGGGTTTTCCCTGCAATCAATTCGCACATCAGGAATCCGGAACAGCTCAGGAAATCGAGGAGTTCTGCCAGGTAAATTATGGAGTAACTTTTCCGATGTTTGACAAAATTGAGGTCAATGGAAAAAATGCTCACCCATTATTCACTTATTTAAAATCGGAACTGGGAGGAATTTTTGGGGACGGTATTAAATGGAACTTTACAAAATTTGTCATTGACAAAAACGGCAAACCGGTCCGCAGATTCTCTCCCACAACTAAACCGGAGAATATGGAATCTTACATCCAATCAATTCTCTAAATCAATGGAAAAAGATTTTTCGCTGCTTTATCTTGAAAGGCAACTGTGTTTCCCCTTGTATGCGGCTTCAAGATTAACAACCAAGATTTACGAGCCTTATCTGAATGAACTGGATATTACCTACCCCCAGTATTTGGTGCTGCTTGTCTTATGGAAAAACAACAATCTGACAGTCAGTGAAATAGGAGATCAATTATTCCTGGAATCGAACACACTGACTCCTCTTTTAAAACGTTTGGAGCAAAAAAAACTAATCATAAGAAAACGTTCCGCAGAAGATGAGCGAAAAGTAATCGTTTCTTTAAGCAAACAGGGAGAAGATCTGAAACAAAATGCCGTTATGGTTCCTGAAAAAATAATCGACACCTTCTCAAACGAAGCTTTTTCAATTCATGAACTAAGCGAGTTTCAAAAAACACTGAACAAACTGACAAACCTCCTAAATGAAAAATTACAGCAACCGTCGCTTTGATATACATCTGTAAAAGTTCCCTGATCAAAGAAAGCTATAAAAACCTCCAGGCCGGGATGACCGTCTGTTTAAAAGAACAAGCCCCCCTTTCGAGTCAATGAACGGGAACTCATCTTCTTGCCTTTCTCCAGGTATTCCTCTTCTTCTTCGTACAATCCCATAATCCGGTATTGCGTTGACAAAAAGCCTGCTATCCGCGCTTCCAATCGTGAAATTGCTGACTTACAGCAATGGAATCGGTCTTTATTGCATACTGAACAGATTTTTTGATATCTCCTTTTTTGCTGAAACAAGGAAGAAGAGAGCATCAATACTTTCAGACGAAATATCACCGGTTTTGAATTCCGATACAATGAATCTGAGATCCGGGTAGTCATTTTCTTAAGTTTACCCCGAATTTTCAAATTTTAACTAACTTCGTTTATATAAACTCATGATAACTCGTCTCTTACTTTTATTCGCACTGATTTTTATGTTCCCGCTTTTGTCTCCGGCGCAAAAACAGGGTGAAGCACTCATTGATTCGCTTCGGGCGGAATTACCAAAAATGAAAGAGGATACGAATAAGGTCACAGTACTCGGAGACATCGCATTCAATTACCTCTACAACGATCCGGAAAAATCATTGAAGTATGCAAACGAATGCCTGAAACTGGCAACAAAACTGAATTGGCCCAAAGGAATTGGAAAGGCTCAAAACACCATTGGTACTTACTACAAATTTGAGTCGAACTATACGGCAGCACTCAAACATTATTACAAAGCACTCAACGTTTTTGAGAAGAACCACATGATGAGGGAAGCTTCCATTATTCACATGAATATCGGAACTGTTTACCGCCCGCTCGAAGAATATCAAATGGCACTTGACCAATATGATAAAGCATTGAAAATTGCACGAAAGAACAAGGATAAAAAAACCGAGGCCCAGGTTTTGGGAAATAAAGGGGTGATTTATTTTGAAACGAAACAATTCAAAAAACAACAGCTGGTTAGCCTTGAAGCACTGAAATTATTCAGAGAATTGGGAGACAGGAACAACGAAGTGTGGATTCTCTCTAATCTTGGAGACAGCTATGCCGAAAGTAAAGATTTTAAGAACGGAATTCGCGCTCATGAAACTTCAATTAAGATTTACGAGGAATTGAACAACCAGGCTTTCAAAGCAACAAGTCTGCTAAGTTTAGGGCAAATGTACCTCGAACTGGCCAAATCTGAACCGGAAAAAAGCGAATCCGGAAAAGAACTTCTGGAAAAAGCAATTCGTAATCTGAAAGAAGCAGAATACATTCTGAACAAGCTAAACGACCTGGATTATCTGAAGGAAGTTTACCATGCTGAAACCAGCGTTTACGAGTCACTCAAAGATCATTCGCTGGCACTTGACGCTTTTAAGAAATATGTATCTATCCAGAGAAAGTTAAATAAAAAAGAAACCAGGGAGCAAGTTGCCGATTTGGAAAAGAAACGTGAAACAGAAGTACACAGAAGGGAAGTTGAAATTGAACAATTAAAGAAACGCACCGAATTCATTTATTTTGCCGGTGGAATTTTGATCCTGCTTGTAGTAATCGGCTTTATTGTTTCCAACAATCTCAGACAACGTAAATTGAATGGACTGCTTACAGTTGAAAAACAAAAATCAGAGAATTTACTTCATAATATTCTGCCCGAAGAAGTGGCTTCCGAACTTAAAAAGAAAGGATTCGCTGATGCACAATTATTCAATAATGTCACTGTTCTTTTTACAGACTTCGTAGGATTCACAACTATTGCAGAACAAATGTCGCCAAAAGAGCTTGTAGCGGAAATTGATGAGTGCTTTAGGGAATTTGACAAGATCATGGATAAATTCGGAGTAGAAAAGATCAAGACCATTGGAGATGCTTATATGGCTGCCGGTGGTTTACCGGGCGAAAATACTACTCATGCCGTTGATGTTCTGAATGCGGCTGTTGAAATCAGGAAATTCATGCAGGAACTTGCATTAAGAAAAGAAGCAAACGGATTAGTGCCATTCCGAATTCGTATTGGGGTTCACTCGGGCCCGGTAGTCGCCGGAATTGTAGGTTTGAAAAAATTTGCCTACGATATTTGGGGAGACACAGTTAATACTGCATCACGAATGGAAAGCAGCAGTGAAGAAGGCAAAATCAATATATCGGGTGAAACATACGAACTGGTCAAAGACCGCTTCCATTGCTCGTACAGAGGAAAAATCCCGGCAAAAAATAAGGGTGAGATCAATATGTATTTCGTGGAAGAAGAATAACTGATTTTCGTTAATTGGCCAAAATTTCTTTGTAGGTGCAATATAAATCAACCAAAAAATTCAATCTCTTATTAGTCCCTTAAGAAGACTTGCCGTGACTCACGCAGACTAATTAACCTTGAGAAGTATCAGACTCTAACGCAATGTAATCCGATTCTAATTGTTCGAAAACCATTGCATTTCAGATTTTTTATGTAGTATTGAACTCTTAAAGTAGCTATCAGCCATTACTAATAAAATCCTTCCTGCATAACTAAAAAAGCTAAAATGAAAAACACCTTCCTTTTCTTACTCCTACTTTTGATTTCTTCTGGTTCTTTCGGTCAAAATGCCTATATCCAGGTGAACGGAGAACCGGGACTTTCAGTTTTCCTGAATAGTCAGTTTAAGGGAAAAACAACTGTTGAATACAACGGATA
>CAMPIU010000369.1 GCA_946886545.1 uncultured Flavobacteriales bacterium
ATTCTTGCGATTGCCCTGTTTGTAGTTTTGGCAAGTGCATCTTGCAAAACAAAAGCAAACTGTGATGCATATAATGGAATGGCGGATCAGAATCAGCATTCAGAAACAAGCGGTTATTAATTGTTCAGAAGATATTTTGCGCTGAAACCCTGGAAAAACAAGGAGGTTCATCTGTTTTTTATAGTCGTTGGCGTTAAAAAAAATAACGATTTTCAATTAAATCACAACTAATCAACATTATAAAAAAAGGAATGTGGATAATATTTATGTGAACTAACGTTAAAAAATGATAGATTTGTATCCACAACTAGTAAAACTTAAAAACAAGCAATAACTATGAAGAAATTTTTTTCCTACGCGGCAATGGCTGCTTTCTTAGCGATAGTTTTAGCATCTTGCGGATCCTCCAGAGGACATTGCGATGCTTACGGAAGTGTTGATAACACAGAAAACGCTGATTTAGCATCGAAATAACGAAACAAACCAAAAGTCTCTTCCCACGGAGGCTTTTTTTATGCTTAGCTGTTTTTAGTGCGTAGAACAAAATTTTGACCCAGATAAACCTTGCGTACTTGTTCGTCTGAAGCCAGCTCTTGAGCTGTTCCTGATTTCAAAATACTCCCTTCAAATAAAAGATAAGCTCTATCCGTTATGGATAAGGTTTCCTGCACGTTGTGATCTGTAATCAGGATTCCGATATTTCTTTTTCGCAAATCGGAAACAATACTCTGAATATCTTCTACCGCGATCGGATCTACTCCGGCAAATGGCTCATCCAGCAAAACAAATTTCGGATTGGTAGCTAAAGCGCGTGCAATCTCTGTTCTTCTTTTTTCACCACCCGAAAGTCTGTTTCCAAGGTTCTTTCTCACTTTTGTAAGACTGAACTCTTCCAGGAGCTGTTCCATTTTTTCCTTGCGTTCTGCTTTACTCAGGTCGGAAAGTTCCAGGATCGATAAGATGTTGTCTTCTACGCTTAGTTTACGGAAAACCGACACTTCCTGGGGAAGATATCCTATTCCCAATTGAGAGCGTTTATACATAGGATAATGTGTGATCTCGAGGTCATCCAGGAATACATGGCCCTCATCCGGTTTCACCAAGCCAACCATCATATAGAAGGAAGTAGTCTTTCCGGCACCGTTCGGACCCAATAAACCTACAATCTCTCCCTGGTTCACTTCAATGGAGACACCTTTTACTACGTTTCGACCCTTGTAGGTCTTTTTGATATCATGCGTATGTAATTTCACCTTGCGAAAATAAGATAATTTAGTCTAGCTTGAATTATTTTATATGCTTGCCCTTTTCGAGCTCTTTTCTTTTTGCTATGGATTGACGAATCCAGAAGATGTGATTCCGTTTTCCTCTGTAATTCATATTTCTTGATTCCTCAATGGCTGAATCTAACAGTTGGCTTGCTTCTGTAATCAGCTGTTGATTTTCCAGAAAGCAGGCATAAGCATATTTCCCTTCAAAATCGCCGTAACGTGTATTGAACTGTTCGTATTCCAGTTCAGCTTCTTTGTTCTTTCCTGATTTTTCCAGGGATTTGGCATAGGATAAATGAGCCTGTGAACGGGTGAAATCCGGATGTTTGTTTACCAGCTTGGCTAGTTCTGTTACTTTTTCATACTCGTTCATTGCATAGTATGAACGTATCATAGCAGTAATCAATTCCGGTTCATTGGCAAAAAGACCGTGGCGGTTTTGCTCATATAATGCAAGCGCTTCTTCATCTCTGCCCAAGGACTGGTAATAATTAGCCAGCGACATCCGGTTCTGAAAGGTGTCTGAGAATTTTAAATTGCGTTCAAGCTGTTTCAGATTGCCATGCGGACGGACTACTGTGTTTACATTGGAAGTTACGGAAGTTAATTTTTCGCGGGTTAAGACAATTGTAAATAAATAAATCAAACTGCCGATAAAAGGAAGGAAAATGATCAGCCACAACCACTGGTTTGAGTGACCTTTACGCATACAATGGAACACGCAAAATCCTTGCAGTATTAACGATATAAAATAATTGGAATACAATAGGTGTACTAAGTTCATGCCTAAAAAGAAATTTAAAAAGCAAAGGACCAACGTGCCCGGATTCCTAAAGGAGCAATCCCGGGATACAAATGGGTAAGTCTCCAGACTAAATCGACCCGGCCTAATTTGAAAATGTTTTCAATTCCCACTGAAGCCTCTGCATAAGGGATTTTTCCAAATTGTTTTGTGAAAGATGGAATGATCATTACTTCGTTGTGTCTTTGACTGATTGCACCGTAGGTTATTCGGCCGGTTGTGACCAGACGCCATTTTAGTTTCTTGATCAAAGGGATGCGGTCAAACAACAAGCCTTGCCAGTGCTGTTCGATAAAGCCGCCAACGTATCTGTCAGAAATAAATTCAAAATAAGACATCCGGTTGAATGAATTCGTATACAACCAATAGGACTGACTTCCTTCGTGAACTTTCAGGAAAGGATAAGCAACCGTACCCAATACCACACCGGCGTTTGCTCCATAGCGAAGTCTGCCCAGTACTCCTACATTTCGATTGTGTTCCAACGCAAATTCCAGTTTCTGGTAATTGTAATCACTTCCGAAAAGACCTTTGATGCCAAAGATCCCCTGAATGGATAAAATAGGGTATTTGGATGGTAGTGTTGTACGATCAAAATTTCCCGAAATAAATTCCTCATCCTTGCACCATCTGAAACGCAGGGTAACTTCAGAGCTTTGTACGTGTCTGATCGTATCTAAACCACCGAATTCATTTCTTCGTTCGTAAGTTGCAAGACCTAAAGGCGTGTATTCCTTCCATTCAAATCCGCCGAAGATCACAAAATCTTTTCCGAAATCTTTTTCCAGGTTAATTCCGGCCTTATCTACAAAGGTCAGTTTGTCTAATGGGCCTGTGCGTAAAAGCGAACTGAAAGTTGACCCCACGGCTGCTGCTGTGGGCGAAATTCCGATTTGTTCAATATCCCTGTTTCCATAGAAGATTAAAAGTCCACGCTTCTTTGGTGTAATATTGATCCGTGTAGTTAATCCGTATTTGAATCGTTCATCACCAAAACCATAATACAACCTTCCTCCAAATTCAATTCGCTTGGAAAAAGCATTGGAAGTTCTGATGGCTAATCCTGTCCGGAATTTCTCTACCGGGTTAACGGAAATGAGTGAGTAAATGGAGCCCAACTCTATTTTTCCGATCGGGTAATAACCGGTAGCCAGCATGTAAGTAGAGTTCTTCAGGAATTTAAAGAATGGGTCCTGGTTCAGGGAATCAACCATCTGATCAATACCGGTTTCTTGTTCGTTGAGCGGAATGTGCCGGTGGGCAATCCAATAGTTCTTATCCCGGATTTTGGCACTGTCAGCTAATTCAACGGTAAAATCACTTTTATAAAAATCGTCAGGCCGGTCTTTATTAATAACAAAATTCTTGCGGGATGAGTACTTCCGACCATAGAATCCGTATAGCTTGGTTCCTTTCGGTAGCTTGAGGTCAACCGCTGCCCAGGGATTGCGCGCGATCTCCTCGAGCGTCATCGGCGCGGGTGCCGGGTTCTGGTTGGCTGCGGCAGCCTGGCGGTTGTCGTGCTGATACGGCCGCCGCTGCTCGCGCGCCGCAGGCCATGGTGGTTTCGGGGCCGGGTTATAGGTACGGGCGTGCCACTGCTTGCCTTCCCGCTCCATGCGTTCGGC
>CAMPIU010000370.1 GCA_946886545.1 uncultured Flavobacteriales bacterium
AGATAGAACCGGTTTCTGGGATGGGTTTCCTACTATGCCGATCTCAATGCGAACATGCTGGGGATTCCGGTATTATTTTTCCAAGTTTGTGGGAATGAATTTTGAAGTGGGTATTGGAGGTCCGTTAATTTCCACAGGCGTTTCCTCTCGTTTTGGATTCAAAGTGCCGAAAATCCCAGGGATGGATGAGTTGAACCCGGAAGGTGATAATCTTAGGAAAAAGGTTGAAGACGCAAAACGGAAGCAGGAAGAGATCGAAAAGAAAGAGGGGCAATTGAAACAGCCGCAGGAAGATCCGGAAAAAACAAAAGCTGGAAGAAGAGAAGTTGAAACTCGAAAAAGAACGACTGAAACTGGAGCAGGAGAAATTAGAACTGGAAAAGCAAAAGTTCGAAGAGGAGAAAAAGAAACTCGAGGAAGAGAAAAAGGTTGAAGAGGAAAAACCTTAAATAGTAGGGGTGCTATTAATAGCGCCCCTACTATTTAATACCGCTACATGATGCTCTCTTAAAGTTGCAAGCGGGATTTTTTATTTTATCAAGACAATGAAAACTAATAAATGCCACAAGATTTAATCACCATAGTCGAATCTTGTCCGTTTTGTGCATATGGACTAGGTTCATAAGTGGTTTTGCTATCCTCGGATCTAACGTCCCTATGTGTTCTATGTGTCTATTGTGGTTTAAATTATAGAACCACATAAGCAGATAGCTCACCACTTCGGTGAGCTATCTATAATTATTACCGATTAATTGCCTGGCTTTTATACTGCCACATGATGCTCTCTCAATGCATCATTCAAACTCGTTTTCAAATCAGTTGATGCTTTGCGTTTTCCAATAATCAATGCGCATGGAACCTGGAAATCTCCTGCAGGAAACGATTTGGTATAAGATCCCGGAATCACTACCGATCGTTCCGGAACATATCCTTTCAGTTCAATCGGCTCCGGTCCGGTTACGTCAATGATCTTTGTAGACATCGTTAAGCAAACATTTGCTCCCAAAACAGCTTCTTTACCAACTCGCACACCTTCTACAACAATACAGCGTGATCCGATAAAAGCATGATCTTCGATAATTACCGGTGCTGCCTGTAACGGCTCCAATACACCGCCAATTCCAACGCCGCCACTTAAATGAACATTCTTTCCAATCTGAGCGCAAGATCCGACCGTTGCCCAGGTGTCAACCATCGTTCCGGAATCAACGTATGCTCCGATATTTATATAAGAAGGCATCATAATTACTCCGGGTGCTACAAATGCGCCGTAACGCGCAATGGCATGAGGAACAACACGAACACCCAATTCGGCATAATTCTTTTTCAAAGCCATTTTATCATGAAACTCGAACGGACCCACTTCAATGGTTTCCATCTTACGGATCGGGAAATACATCACCACGGCTTTCTTTACCCATTCGTTCACTTGCCACGAACCATCGTCCTTTGGTTCTGCAACACGCAATATTCCTTTGTCTATGTCCTCAATCACATGTTCAATTGCCTGACGGGTTTCTGCCTGATCTAATAATGCCCGGTTTTCCCAGGCAGCTTCAATTATGGAACGCATACTTTTTGATTTTCAACAAAAGTAATTGAAATGTAGGTACGCGATTCATCCTGTACCGTTATTTTAGGACGGGTCAACTCCAACTTTAAGGTATAAATGAGACATGAATGAAGCAAGAATATAGCATGATTGAAGCATAGATAAGAGTCCGCACTGCGGACGAAGACTGAGGCTTCGTCTCACCTCGGTCCAAAGCGATCATTACTTGATCTGCTTTGATTAAGACGAAAAAGCCAAAGGATGTGTGTATCGGCCGTTTTTACTCCAACTTTAAAGCAAGAACACAGCGTAAATAAAGCGTAAATGAAGCATAGATATAGCGATGTTTGTATATGTTTTTAACCACTAATAGATTTATTTAACTAAGCTGGCGCGAGGCTCTGGCTCGTGCTACCTATTACTTACTCACTATCTCTCTTTACTCTGCTGTCTATAACCTTAACATCCTACATATCCAATTCGTATCCCGATAACTATCGGGACGGCATTCGTAATTCGCAATTAATATTGGTGTATTTTTGCAGGATAATTTTAATCACACATACTTGTCTAAAATTCTTGCAATCGACTTTGGTCTGAAAAGAACCGGCTTAGCACTCTCTGATGAGTTGCAAATGTTCGCCTTTGGTTTAAAAACTATTGACAGTAAAACCCTGATGGATGAGTTGAAAATCCTCGTCGCAAAAGAGAAAATAGTGGAGATTGTTATCGGTGAACCTAAAAGATTAAATGCTTCCGACTCACACATTACTCAAAATGTACGTTTATTAAAGGAAGCGGTTCAGAAGAACTTTCCTGAATTAGTGGTTAACTTGCTGGATGAACGCTTTACTTCAAAAATGGCTTCTGCTGTTATTGCACAAAGCGGATTAAAGAAAAAGGATCGGGAACAAAAAGGATTGATTGATACGGTAAGTGCCGCAATTATCCTTCAGGATTATCTTCAAACCCGCTTAAAATAAGGAAAAGTATTTCGAAAGCGTCTATTTCCTAACTTTGTAAAAAAAATCAAAAATGATATTGCCAATTGTAGCTTACGGAGATCCGATTCTAAAGAAAGAAGCTGTTGAAATTGATCAGGATTATCCTGAATTGAATAAACTGATTGAGGATATGTTCGAAACGATGTATGAAGCATCCGGAGTTGGTTTGGCTGCACCTCAGATTAATCGTTCGATTCGTTTGTTTGTTGTAGATGGGAGTCCTTTTGCCGAAACGGATGACGAAGATGAGGAAGAGGATCCGAAAGCAATAGGAATGGATGGGTTTAAACGCGTTTTTATTAACCCGATCATAGAGGAAGAGACCGGGGAATCCTGGGGATTTCATGAAGGTTGTTTAAGTATCCCCAAAATCAGGGAAGAAGTTTACCGCAAAGAGAAAATCCGCATGACTTATTACGATGAGAACTGGCAATTCCATGATGAATGGTTTGACGGTTACAAGGCACGGATCATTCAACATGAATATGATCACATTGAAGGCGTTTTGTTTACAGATCATCTTTCCGTGTTAAAAAGAAGATTACTCACAAAAAGACTTCAGAATATTTCTCAGGGTTTGATCTCTGTTGCATATAAAATGAAGTTCCCATCGTTCAAAAAAGGAAAATAATGAAGTTTTTAAGTGTAATTGCAATTGGTCTTTTTCTCGTTTCCTGTTCTTCAAATACCGGAAAAGAATCGGAGATAAGCGAGTCTAAGGTTCAGGATTTACCGGCAGCAATCCGGGAATTGAAGGACTTTGAGGATTCCTTAAAAAAAACTTCAGCTTCAGGAATGCTTGAATACAGTCAGGAAACAGCGGTTATTTATGCTGAGAAATGTTTGTCTATTACCCATCGCTTTCCGAAATCCGAAGAAGCACCGAAATACATGGACAAAGCACATATTATCTTTGCCTCGGCAAATTTACATCAGCGTTCTGTGATCACCGGCGATTCATTGATCTTAATGTATCCGATGTACAAGAACAGACCAATGGTCTTGGAGAGCTTGGCCGGTGCTTACGATGTATTTGTTCTTCCAAGACAGAAAGACAAGGTTAAGATGTATTACGAAATGTTGCTGAAAGAAAATACAAAAATGAATCCCGAGCAACGAAAACAGATTGAAGATCGTTTAAAAC
>CAMPIU010000371.1 GCA_946886545.1 uncultured Flavobacteriales bacterium
ATTCTATAGAGGGCGAAAAATGAACCATTTATATAAAATTATGAGAATATTTGAATTGCTTGTTGGGAAATCCTTAAAAGAACCGTACTTTTGTAACCCCTTTTTTTAACAAATGATCGACGAAGAGCTGTTTCAAGCAAAGAAATTATATACATTTCAGGAAAAGACTGTAAATGCAATCATAGATGAACTGGATAAGAATGGTTCCGATTACAATTTACTATTTCAGCTTCCGACAGGAGGAGGGAAAACTGTTATCTTTTCCGAGGTAGCAAAGAGTTATATTGAACGTTATCAAAAAAAGGTGTTAATCCTGACTCACCGTATCGAATTATCCGTTCAAACCTCCAAGCAGTTAAATGCAATAGGGATTTCCAATAAAGTTATTTCCAGCGATGTAAAGAATCTGATAGATGAAGAACATCACCCGTGTTATATCGCAATGGTTGAAACCCTGAATAACCGTTTGCAGGAAGATGAAAATTTCGTTGATGGAGTTGGATTGGTAATTGTTGATGAGGCGCATTACAACAGTTTCAGAAAGATTTTCCAGTATTATTCCGGTGCAAATATTTTAGGAGTTACAGCTACACCTCTGAGCTCTAATAAGGCACTTCCCTTAAACGATCATTATAACAAACTGCTGGTTGGTGAAAGTATTGCTTCCTTGATTCAGGGAGGTTATTTATCTGATGCTGAAACCTTTACTTATGATGTAAATCTTCATGGTTTGAAAATCGGGACCAATGGTGATTTTACCGTAAGTTCTTCCGAAACGGTTTACGGAAACTACTTCATGCAGGAAAAATTGTTATTCGCTTACGAAGAAGTAGCTGTCGGTGATAAAACCTTGATTTTCAACTCGGGAATTGAGACATCGCTGCGTGTGGAAGAAACTTTTAAGAAAAGAGGTTATAAAATCCGGCATTTGGATTCCACTTTCTCCGACAAAGACAGAAAGGACGTATTATCTTGGTTCAAAACCACTAAAGATGCGATTTTGACATCTGTGGGAATTCTTACAACCGGTTTTGATGAACCGACAGTTGAAACCATTATTTTGAATCGTGCTACACGTTCGTTGACACTATATCACCAGATGATTGGCCGCGGGTCACGTCGTTTACCAAACAAAGCAAATTTCAAGCTGATTGATCTGGGGAACAATGTTCGCCGTTTCGGTCTTTGGCAGGATTATATTAACTGGCAGGATGCATTCAGATTCCCGGACAGATTCCTTGAGTCGCGTTTGAGTGAAGATGATGATCTGGAATTTGAAGTTGAATTTGAGTTTCCACGTCACATGGAACAATTGGTAGATACTCAATTCCTGGAAGAATTCAGCATTCGTGATGTTTACTATGAATGTATAGACAAAGGGGAGAAGGGGAAATTGGCTGTTGATCTTTCTTTGAGCAATCACTGTGAAGGAATTGTCAGAAAAACACGGGATTTGGATGATGCAATTCAGATTGTTGATGCTCTTCAGGATCACATTGAACATCGCTTAAAGCTGTATACCAAGTGTATTGCAAAGAGTACTCCTAATTACTTCAAGTACTTAATGGAAACCTATAATCGTCAGCTTCGTCAGGAAATTCGCATGAAGTTCGATGAAATTGAGGCTGAGGCTGAAGTTAACAACGAGCAGCAATAAATATCTGTATATTATTCAGAGGAGATCAGTGTGGTACTGAAAACCTGATTAGTAACTGATCAATATTTCAGTCGTGTCAAAAGGAACTGTGGTTACACTCAATGTTCCGTTATTGGTTGTTCCCTGAACATCGTAGAAAATCTGGTATTGAGTGTTTCCGTTATTGATACAATAAACACTGTGATCGGTTATATTGCTTAATTGAATTTCACCTGTAGGACAACATTCGGCACAACCATTTTTTCCTACCTGTTTATAGTACTTGATCGTTTTTGTACCGTCACTCACAAAGTGAAGCCTGGCCCAGGATTTAGCGTAAAGGTTATAATTGAAGGTGTTGTCATCTTCAATCGATAAATTATCGAGCGTGGTAGTGGTACCATCACTGAAATAGTTTTGCTTGTTGACGGAAATAATTACACTTTGCAACTTTTCCCTTTCCAATTCATAAGAATAATTTCCGGCGGCATCAGTAACTAAAGATACTTTTTCAACCGGAGTCGAATTCGATGTAGTGGTAACATAAATGGAAACGCTTGCACCGGAAAGCGGTGTATTGAATGATGAGTCATAAATAGTACCTTTAATGGTATATTTTAAGTTTTTCTTTTTACAGGAGAAGCTGAAAACTAAAAGCAAGGCTCCCAAAAACAAGACTATTTTTTTCATAAAAGTATTTTTTTTGAACAAAACAAGTATGAACTGTTAATGCGTAAACAATTCAGTCCTTCAGCAATTGTTAACAACCTTTTAATTTATCGTCTGAAAAATTGATTTTTTATTTTGTATTAAGCATTGGAAACCCGATGAATGTGGAGTTTTTGAAGCTTATCAACTAAAAACAGAGGATAAAAAAATATTCACTTTTTTTAACAATAGTGCTGAATCTACAAATAAAGATATTATTTTCGCCGAGTAACTCAAAATTTATAATTATGTCAGAAACTTTAGACGCAACAACAACAGGTGGTAAAAGACCAGGATTTTTAACAGCTCTATGTATTTTAACTTTCATTGGTTCCGGATTGGGAATCATCGGAGGAATTTTAGGGCTTATCGGAAGTTCAGCATTAGGAATGTTTGCTCCACAAGGAACAATGATTGTTCAGGTAATCGGATTAGTAGCAAGTCTTTTGTGCTTATTCGGTGCTATCAAAATGTGGGGACTTTACAAGCAAGGTTATATGCTTTATGTTTTAGGAGCAATCTTATCAATTGTAGGTGCAATTGTTAGTGCTGTTACAATTGGTTCTTATATGGCGGAAACAATGGCTAATATGCCTGGAATGGAGAACTTGGATGCTTCATTTGGAGCTTCAATGAATGCAGCAGCAGTTGCAGCAGCAACAGCAGCAGCTTGGACAGCTGTAATCGTTTCAGTTATCATTAATGTATTGTTTATTATTTTGTACGGTGTTAACCGTAAGCATTTGACAAAATAATAACTATCGTATTTTTATAGGAAGGACAGATTTTAATCTGTCCTTTTTAGTTTCTAAGAAGATGGAAAATTGGCAGACAGAAGAATCAGTAGATAGTTTGGGAATACAGGTACCGAACAAAAGATCCGTTTTACTTACGGTTGTATGTATTCTAACCTGGGTGGGGTGTGCTTTTCCATTTATACTTACAGGCATGTCTTTTTTTAGTTCTGATTTGAGGAAGGTCTTTGTTGGAGTGAGTAACTATTCCGGGGCTTGGTTTTTTCTGAATTGGATCGTTTTTCCTGTTCTTTGTTCGCTTGGTGCGGTTTTTATGTTTAATCTAAAGCGCTGGGGTTTTTGGATTTATTGTTTGGGACAAATTCCACCGATTATTTATTCTGTATACTCAGTTATAGCTTTGACCAAAAATTTGGGTTCGGGAATGTTCTTCGGTCTATTGTGGAATTGCTTCTCAATTGCCTTTATAGTAGTTTATGCTATAGAGATGAAGAAATTGTCAGTAGGGCGGGTTTCTTCAGATTTTTAAGTGCATTTCGCAATTTAAATGAATTCTGCAGGAGAAATCACAGAAGATTTTCTCTGATCTATTATAA
>CAMPIU010000372.1 GCA_946886545.1 uncultured Flavobacteriales bacterium
ACTGATTACTTCATGATAACCGGGGCCGGGCCAGAATTTGAAAATAGTCTTTCCTGCCTTGATCTGGATAGTGCGTGTGTAACCCGGAGCCAAGATAAAGGTGTCCGCCACTTCATTGACAGAATAGTAAATGATAGTTTCATAACCTTTTGGAATATCACTGAAATTTATGCTGCTGAAATGAAGTGTAAGTTTTGATTCTCCGTTTTTGATTGCTGTGTTTTTGGTTGTGTTGTATATATAAAACCCCGGAAGGGATTTTCTTTGTTCGAGGGCCTTTACAGGAGAAGCTATTCCGGTAAGCAGTAATAAGAGCAGGGAAATAATTTTCATGATTTGATATTAGAACAATTAGCAATACAATCCAAATTGAAATCGGTTCAAACAACTATCGAAATCAGAAACAGGATAATTTCCGGTAAAGTAAGCTTCGGAACATTAAAGTTCTTATTTTTGGCTGGAACAATTTTAACTTATGGACATAAAGGGATTTTTTCAAAAAAACTGGGCCTATTTAGCCATCATCGGGATGATGCTGATTGTTATGGCTGTTTTCTTTAAGCCGCAACTTGAGGGGTACGGTGTGAAACAACACGATAACAAAGAAGCCATAGGAATGGCAAATTCAGTTAAATTGTATCGGGAAGCCACAGGTGATGAACCAAAATGGTCAGATTCCGGATTTGGTGGAATGCCTGCAGAGCAAATTGGACTTGAAAAACCGGGTAACTGGTTCAATGTAATTACGAGAGCTTATTTCAAAATATTACCTCAACCAATAGGTTTGATTTTTCTCCATGTTTTATCTTTTTTGATATTTGCGCGTTTGTTGCGATTAAATCCATGGGTTGGATTGATTGGAGCCATTATTTTTAGTTTTGCCAGTTATGAGTTAATTGTAATTCAAGCCGGACACGTTATCAAATCAGCAGCTGCAGCGTTTTTGCCGGCATTGTTAGGAGCATTCATCTATGCATTTAAAACAAATCGACTTTGGGGAGTTGTTTTATCAGGTGTTTTCATGACATTTGAACTGACCATGAATCACGTACAGATTACCTATTACTTCTTCTTTGTACTGCTTTTTGTAGGGATTTATTTTTTAGTGGAGGCAATCAAAGAAAAGAAAATCAAAGGCTTTTTTATTACATCTGTGGGGATTATCGGAGTCTATTTGCTGGCTTTTGTAATCAATAGTCAAAATATCATATTAACCAATGATTATGCGAAACATAGTATTCGCGGGGCAAATGATGTGACGATTAATCCGGATGGAACTGTTTCTAAAAATCAATCCAATGGGTTGGATAAAGACTATATTACGCAATGGTCCTATGGAATTGGAGAGACATTCACTTTGATTTCTCCTTATGTGAAAGGTGGTGCATCTGAACCGATTGGTAATTCTCCTTTTGCTGAAAAAATTCAAAACAGTGATTTACCCCAGGACCAGATAAATAGTGCTCTGAATGGATATTCCTATTGGGGGACTCAACCAATAACTTCAGGACCGGTTTACATTGGAGTAATTGCATTTTTATTGGCTATTCTCGGATTGTTTTTCATGAAAGATAAAATCAAATGGTGGCTTTTTGCAGTAACTGTTCTGGCAATTATGCTTTCATGGGGAAAGAACTTTATGGGTTTGACAAACTTTTTCATTGATCATATTCCAGCCTATAATAAGTTTAGAGCGGTTACCATGATTTTGGTAATTGCTGAGTTAACGATTCCTGTTATGGGCGTTTTGTTCTTGAATGAGCTACTTAAACAACGTGATCAGATCATTGCTCAGAAGAAGAAATTTATGATTGTCCTTGGTGGATTTGCCGTTTTCTTAATTATTGTGAGGGTAGTTGGCTTAAACGATGGTTATACGAATCCGATGGAAACAAAACAATATGCTGGTTTAACGGAGGAATATACCAAACAAGTGATGCAGATGGACCCGCAAACCGCAGCAAATTATCAGCTGGATTTGTCAAATCCACAGCAAGTACAGCAATTTGTTGCCACTCAGGTGAATTCTCAGATGGATTCATTTAATGCAGTAAAATCGGCTAGACAAGAGATCTTCAATTCAAGTATGACACGCTCTATTTTGTTTGCACTATTGGCAAGTGGGGTGTTCTTGATTTTTCTGTATACGAAAACGGAGAAAACTGCAAATACGATTTTGCTGGTTGGCTTGGTTATTTTGACTTTTGCGGATATGCTTCCTGTCGCATACAATTACCTGGGAGGTATAGATGATACTTCAGGAACCGGATATAAATATTGGGAAGAAGCAAGTGTTTCAGCTTATCCAATATCCGCCACTAAAGGTGATGAAGAGATCTTAAAGTATGAAGTACTCCAGAATCCTTCGTTGTCTTCAAAAATTGCAAACGGAAAAGCAAAGGGTGAAGCTTTGGCAGATGAATTGGAATACGAAGGTGTTGCCAGAATGAACCTGATTAATTCGTATCGTTTTTATGAATTGAGTGCAGCTACAAATTACCGCGTTTTGGATTTTTCAGGTGCATTTTCAAGTAGCAGGGCATCTTTCTTCCATAAATCATTGGGTGGATATCATGGAGCTAAGTTGAGAAATATTGATAATTTGATTTCATTTCAGTTATCCAGAACGAATAACAAAGTGTTGGATATGTTGAATGTGAAATACTTTCTTCAAACCATGCAAAACGGATTGGATACTGCTCTTGTGAATCCCACTGCACTTGGAAATGCCTGGTTGGTGAAAGATGTAAAAACATATGCGAGTCCGAATGATGAGATTAGAGCACTTGGAAACAAGTTCAAGTTGGAAAACAAAGGAACAGGAGTTCTGCTTGTAAATCAATTACCGGTTAAAACTGCAGAAGTTTACGGCAGTGA
Source organism: uncultured Flavobacteriales bacterium (assembly GCA_946886545.1). The sequence continues at coordinate 2,878 of CAMPIU010000372.1, forward strand.
GAAATTACAGTATTTAGTTCCTGGTCGCCCTGATTCGATTCCTGTGCAGCTTGCAAGCGGACTTCCGGAAGGACAAGAAGCGATGTTTGTGATGGATGTAAAAGGGAACACCAATTTAGTTCCGTTGATGACCTTGCAAATGGATACAGCGAAATCATTCACTTCTTTAGTACAATTGAAAGTGGAGGATTCATTTGATCCGGGAAATGAAGCATTGATGCTGAATGAATTTGCATCTAAATTATCCAAGAAGAAATTTTCAGGAGAAGGATCGATCAAATTGATTTCATACAGGCCGAACAGGCTTACTTATACGGCAGATGTAAACGGCGACCAGTTAGCTGTATTCTCGGAAATTTATTATCCGATAGGATGGAAAGCATTTGTAGATGGTAAGGAAACTCCGATTTTGAAAGTGAATTACTTGCTTCGTGGATTGGAATTGAAAGATGGACCTCATAAAATTGAGTTTGTATACGACTTACCGAAGTACTACACGATCGGGATGGTTGCAAGAATCGGTTCAATTATAATGTTCGGATTACTAGGTTTTGCGATCTATTATTCCTGGAGAAAAAAGAAGAAAGAGGTTTCTGTGAAGTAACATAAACCATTCGACATAGAATATAGCTGTCAAATGAAAAACCTCAATCTGCATAAGCGGATTGAGGTTTTTCATTTTGAATGAATTTGAATATGTTGAAGAATCAAATCACACATATCTGAGACTTGAAATTTAGAGAAATTCCCACTTGGTTTTGAATAGAAAAGCCTTACTTTTTCTTAAAGAATTGATGCCATTTCATAATTATCA
>CAMPIU010000373.1 GCA_946886545.1 uncultured Flavobacteriales bacterium
CCCGCTTCGAAGGGCATTGGATCCGTTGGGACTTCCGCACTTCCGATTTTGGTGACTATCTTGGTGACTTCAGGAAATCGTTCCAGTAGAATTTTGGATGCTTTTTGGGTAGACTCAATGGTATTGTTGAGATTACTTCCGGTAAGAAGTCTTGTCTCCACTGCAAAATCTCCTTCTTCCAGTTGCGGAATAAATTCACCACCCATTTGTAGCAGCAGGTAAATGGACAAACTAAAAATGAGCAGAGTGGTGGCGAGAATGGTCTTCGGAAATCGAAGCAAGCGATTCAGTGCCGGTTGATATTTGCGCTCAAGCCAGATCATTAGTCGATCAGTGATATTTTTCTTATGGGAAATCTTCTTTTTCAGGCACAAGGCAGACATCATCGGGACGTAAGTGATCGACAATAAGAAGGCTCCTAAAATTGCGAAGGCGATAGTGAGTGCCATCGGTTTAAACATTTTGCCTTCAATTCCCTGAAGCGATAAGATCGGCAAGTAGACAATTAAAATAATAATTTGGCTAAATACCGCAGATTTGATCATAGAACCTGTAGATTTCGATACTTCACTATCCATTTGGTCCTGATCAATTCGTTGAACCGATTTGAACTGCTTGGAATGTGAAAAACGATGAAGGATCACTTCTACGACGATCACCGAACCATCGACGATCAAACCAAAATCAATGGCGCCAAGCGACATCAGGTTACCACCAACCCCAAAGAGATTCATGAGAATGATGGCAAAAAGCATCGATAAGGGAATCACTGAGGAAACAATTAATCCGGCACGGATATTTCCAAGGAAAAAAACCAATACGAAGATCACGATCAGTGCTCCTTCCAACAGATTTGTCTCTACTGTCTTAATAGCGTTATTCACCATCTTGGTACGATCCAAAAACGGTTCGATCACCACACCTTCCGGAAGCATCTTTTGAATTTCTTCGATTCGCTCTTTTACCCGCTTTACTACATCAGAAGAATTTTCTCCCTTGAGCATCATAACTACGGCTCCGGCTACTTCACCTGTTGTATTAAACGTCATTGCCCCATAACGAATCGCACTTCCAAAACGGATGCTTGCAACATCGCGCATGAGCAGGGGAGTTCCGTTATCCAGGTTTTTCAATACGATTTTTTGAATATCCCCGATGTTTTCTGTTAAACCCTCACTTCGGATGTAGAGTACGGTTGGTCCCTTTTCAATATAGGCTCCACCTGTATTTTCATTGTTTTTCTCCAGGGCGTTGAATATGTCTGTAATGCTGAGATTGTGAGCTTTTAACTGCTCCTGACGGATAGCAATTTCATATTGTTTTAATTTTCCGCCAAAACTTGCAACTTCGGCTACTCCCGGCGTTCCCATTAATTGTCTGCGTACGGTCCAATCCTGGATGGTGCGCAATTCCATAGGACCGTATTCTTTTTCATAACCGGTCTTAGGACGAACAACGTACTGATAAATTTCTCCTAATCCTGTGGTCAGGGGAGCTAATTCAGGGGAGCCGATTCCATTTGGAAGTTCTTGCTTTACTTTTTGAAGTTGCTCACTGATTTGTTGTCTGACTAAGTGAATATCCGTTTCATCTGTAAAAACGAACGTAACCAAAGAAAGACCAAAGCGCGAAAAGCTTCTGACTTGTTTTAAACCTGCGATATTGCTACAGGATTGTTCAATGGGGAAGGTAATTAAACGTTCAATATCTGTGGCTCCAAGTGAAGGAGAAACAGTTATTACTTGTACCTGATTGTCTGTGATGTCAGGTAAGGCATCTATTGGTAATTGGCTTACTTCATAACTACCCCAGGAAATCAGTGTAATGATGAATAAGCCAATCACAAACTTTTTCCTTACGGAAAAGTCAATGATCTTTTGAAGCATAATTTATAAAATTTAAGAAATAATTTGCCCGTATTCAGAGCAGTGAATTACTTTATAAACTATGCTTGGCAAGGGGGTCTGAACAAAGAAGCTAAAGCAGGATCTTTAGGACGGTTATTTTTGAAGAGTACCGGTAAATAGGTGTCAAATACATCAAAGCGTTTTTCAGTGATCAAAGAGGAATGCGGGATAGACGCAATCTGAAAGGAGAAATGTGTATTTATCTTTTTAAAAGGCAATTGCATGTCTTTGTCCTGATCATTATCATTCAAATCATTTCCTAAATAATGCATGGAAATGAAGTCAAAAAGATCAATGCTTTTATTTGCTGCTTGATGTTCTGTGAAATGGTTCAATAGATCAGGCAGTTTAAACAATTCTCCAATCGAACTGTTAAACATAAAAATTGGTAAGAGTATGTATATGAATACCTTTTTCACAGTACAAAGATAGTGAATTGATGTTTTGCCTCGGTGTTTTACCAAAATTTATGAGTGTTAAATAACTGTGTTTGGGAGCATTCTAAACCAATCAATCAACTGCGACTTTGAGATCAGGTTTTACTTCGGTGAAACCTGATTTTTTTTGGATCAACTTTGATTTTCTCACGAATGTAACCTCGAAGGTTTTTTATTATCCGGGTGAAGTATTATAAGTTCTATAGTATTTCAGGGCATGACATATTTGAATAATGCATAAATGTAGTAGGAATAAAATATGAATAAAGTAAGAATGAGTCATGAATGAAGCATAGATATAGCATGAAATGTTAAATTATTTAACGGCTTTTCCCCGCTGTTTCAGAGTCGTTTTTAATAAATTTCGCCCCTTGTTCTAAGCTTAAATGACCTTCAAAATAATTCCGGTAAGAACATGATGTTTAAATTTTTAAAACTGTTTGACACCTCTTTACACAAGTTTGTAACCATTAATTACTCCATCTGCCATCTGCGATAATTCGTAATTATAATGTACATTTACCAAACGTTCTTTCCTTGTTCAATATCCGGAAATAAAAGGGGAATCGTGTGAAAATCACGAACTGTCGCGCAACTGTAATTCTATCTGTCATTTGACAGATGAAAAGTCAGAATACCTGCCGTTTCCGATCCATTCGCTATTTGTCTGTCAGACAAGGTGAGTGGAATTGACCATGCTTTCGCGATTTGAAGCTCATGTCAAGGTTGTTTTTTATCTCCCTTTATCAGGGGTGTAAACTGCCTTTATGTTCTCTAAATTTCCGAAAGCACCCGGAACATAATTTAAAGAAGTACTATGAGTGATCATGAACATGTAATCTGCCCGCGTTGTAATTCCCGATTCGAGTGTAAAGTCGGATCAATTTCCCTTTGTCAGTGTACTGCTGTCTCTTTAACAGTAGATGAAAGTCAGTATATCTGTGATAATTACGAGGAATGTTTGTGTGCAGCCTGCATGTTGGAAATGAAGAAAGAGTATAATTCAAGACTCCTTGAGAAAAGGTTTAACCAAATTTCAACCCTTTTTAAAAAACAATAGTAAGGCCAATGCTTAGTTATGATCAATTCGTAATTAGGATCCCGATGATTATCGGGACGGCATTCGTAATTAATATATATGAACGTAGAAGAACGTATTCAAAGAGCAGAAACACGCATTTTTAAAGCTGTTTTCCCCAACACAACCAATCATTATGACACTTTATTCGGGGGTACGGCGATGCAACTAATGGATGAAGTGGCTTTTAGAGCCGCAACCCGGTTCAGTAGACAGCGAATGGTTACAGTA
>CAMPIU010000374.1 GCA_946886545.1 uncultured Flavobacteriales bacterium
CTTAAAAAGACTACCGAGTTTTCGGCGCGGAGAAATGCGTTGAAGGGACTTGATTTTAAAGATCAAATTAAAGTTCTCTCAAAGATTTTGAAATTTGCTCAAGAAACAAAATTTGGCTATCACTATGATTTTCAATCCATTTTGGATTCTGAAAACATGATCGATGAATTTCAAAAAACAGTTCCTATCCGGGATTACGATCAGTTTTACCAAACGTGGCTGCACCGTTGTTTGGATGACGAAGCAGATGTGATCTGGCCGGGAACAATTAAATATTTTGCACTTTCCTCCGGAACCACAGGCTCACCAAGTAAGCGAATTCCTGTCACAAAACAGATGATCCGCTCGTTTCAAAGAAATACCATCAAGCAATTTACTGCAACCGCAAATTTGAATTTATCCGATGGATTTTACCAAAAATCATTCCTAGCCGTCGGTGGTTCTTCCAAACCGGAAAGAAGAGAAAAACATTACGAAGGTGATCTTTCCGGCATTCTTAAAAAACACACTTCCGTTGTATTGCTTCCCTTAACCAAACCGGATGCGGAAACAGCTGCAATAAAGGATTGGAATAAAAAACTTGACCGGATGGTGGAAAAAGCACCTGAATGGGATATCAGTACGATCGCGGGAATTCCAAGCTGGTGTATTATGCTGATGGAACGGATCATCGAAAGATACAAAGTAGACTCCATTCATGACATTTGGCCAAACCTGGAACTCTATATGTCCGGAGGGGTGTACATTGAGCCCTATCTGAAACGCTTTGAGAGAGTATGCGGAAAGAAGGTCCATATTTTAAATACTTATTTGGCTTCGGAAGGATATTTTGCGTACCAGAAAAGAGCAGAAAGCAATGGGATGCAATTGTTGTTGAAATCCGGGATCTTCTTCGAATTTGTTCCGTTTAACCGCGATAATTTTGATGAATACGGAAATTTAAAACCGGAAGCAAAAGCATTGACCGTTGATGAGGTTATTACAAGAGAAGATTACGCATTGGTAATCTCTACAAATGCAGGATTGTGGCGTTATCTTGTCGGGGACCTTGTTCAGTTTGTAGATTTGGAACGACGCGAAATACGCATCACGGGACGGATCAAACAATACCTGAGTTTGGTAGGTGAACATTTATCGCTCGACAACATCAATATTGCGGCCATGAAAGCAGGGGAGAAGCTCAATGTTGCAATTCCGGAGTTCTGTTTGTATGCGAATTCCGAAGAACAGAGACATTACTGGTGTTTCGGAACAGACAAACCCATTGATCATGAATTGGTAATGAAAACAGTGGATGAATTCCTTTCCGAACTGAATGACGATTATGCCTCTGCCCGGAAATACGATACCTTGAAAACACCAGCCTCTTATCAAACGGATGTAAAGAATTTCTATAAGTTCATGGAAGAAAGAGGCAAATTGGGATCTCAGAATAAATTTCCGCGGGTGTTGAATGAACATCAGGCGAAAGAATGGAGGCTGTTCCTGGGAATTTAGTCAGAAATCCACACGCTATTTTACCACTAATGTAAGATTATAAGCGAGCCTACCCGGTCTCGCTTTTTATTTTTTATCAAACAATTATTAATAGAAATAAAGAAGGGAGGCGACTGTTAAGCGCCTCAAAAAACTGTGCAACTTGTCCCGAGACTTCGGGATCAGTGGGGAATTAACACACAATACTTCTGTGGGTTACAAATTGAGTTTTTTCAGTTCCCGGTCACGCTGCCAGGACTTATAGACCGCATTGGCAATTACTACCAGGATGATCATAGCTGACCCGGCATAAAAATTTCCATTCAGCAATTCATCTTCATGCAGGATCGGAATCGCCAAAAGAATAGTGTAAACGGGTTCCAGGTTTATGCTTAAGGAAACGGTAAATGCACCCAATTTCTTCATCACCTCAATGGTAGCAATGAAAGCGAAAGAGGTACAGCAAATCCCCAAAAACAGCAACCACGCAAGGTCGCTTCCTGTCATTCTGAAAAGGTTGCTGTCCAGTTTTCCATTGTATAAAAGCATTCCAGATAGAAAGACCAGCCCTATTCCCATCTCGTGAAGCGCAATAGCCGAAGAAGGAACTTCCTCAGCAAGTTTGGCATTGAAGACTGAAAAAAGTCCGGCACATAGCGCAGAAGTCAAACCAAGGGCAAGGGCAAGGTATTGTTTTTCGTCAAAATCTGAGGAAACAAAGTAGATTCCGAAAATGACCAGTGCACCGAATAGAAATTCAACCCAGGAAAACCTCTTTTTAAAAACAAGCGGTTCAATCCATGTCACATGTAAAGTAGCGGTCGAAAGACATAAAATTCCCAAAGAAGCAGTGGAAAGTTTAATAGCACTATAAAAAGTGATCCAATGCAGGGCTACAATAATTCCGGTTCCAAAAACCTTGAGCATGGCTTTCCGGCTGTGAATACGCATCGGCATTTTCAATAAGTACAAACCGATCAGTAAAGAAATGAATGCAATCAGAATACGATGCCATACCAAATACTGGGCTTCAATGTGGATGAGTTTGCCTAAAATTCCGGTAAATCCCCACATGAAAATAATGAGGTGCATCAAAATATAATACCGGAATTTTTGAAACATGATGTAAAAGTAGCCGGATTTTGGATGTTAACCTTGTTTCTTTTGACAATTTTGATAGGAAGAAACACTTGGTTTAAAAAAGATAAAGGCAGAGAGCTGGAGAAACCCTCTTGCCTTTATCGTGATCCCTTACTCTATGATGAGTCTTCTTACTTCTGTACCAGCGTGTACCAGATACGTTCCGGAAGAAAGGGTGGAAACGTCAATAATTGTAGTTCCTTCTCCGGCACTGCTAAAAACCAACTTACCGGATGAATCGGTGATACGAATGGAATTCACCTTGCCCGGAAGCGAAACGTTTATTTGTCCGGCAGCCGGATTGGGCCAAATAGTGAATGTATCCATTGAATTTTCCATTACATCAAGAGAGATTGGCGGGTATTCGATAATGAAATAAAGCTGATCAGTAATGAATACATCATTCCATTGTCCCGCTTGTCCAAGGGGCCAGTCTGTAAGTGCTATTGCTAATCCATCCTGGTTATTCCAGTTATCAGGTTCATTCCCCCAATTCTCGTAACTTCCGTTTACAGGAGATCCATTGCTTGTTCCGATCCAAAAAGGAGAAGATTGGGAGTCGTTATCGCCATTCCACACCCAGTTTCCTTCTGAATCGGAATCGTTACTGCCAAGCCAAAGATAGGAAGCTCCACCACCATCCCAGGCAACCGTATTGGCCGGATCAATGAATGCAGTGATGATTTGCTGGAATACAGCATCCTGTTCTTCCTGTGAGTTGATTTCGGCAAGTTTTCCTCCTCTTGACGCAGCGCATGATGCAGCATCTTGCCAGTTTCGGTTCTCTAATACGATTTCGTAATTAGCACCGTTGAATTCGAAGCTTCGAATAAGAAAGGGATTGATATCGCATTGAGCGAAGGCCGGCTGAAGGATACAAAGTCCACAAGCCAGTAAAAAAGTGTAAAAAGTTTTCATGATATAAAATTTAATGTCGCCAACTGGCTGGCAATTTCAAAATTAGGACATGCCTTTTCCGGAAGAGTTATGAAAAAGAGGTGTTTACTTATAAATTTCCGTAACAAGTATAATTT
>CAMPIU010000375.1 GCA_946886545.1 uncultured Flavobacteriales bacterium
AAATATGATACTGTGACTTTTTATTCAGGACTTGCAGTTCACGGAAAAAAAACGGATTCCAGATTTGATATTATTACGGAAACCGGAACTGTTTTTACAGCTAAAAAGCTCGTTTTTGCTACCGGAGTTAAGGATGTAATGCCGGACATTAAAGGTGCTGGTGCTTGTTGGGGAATCTCCATGATCCACTGTCCGTATTGTCATGGATATGAAGTGCGAAATGAGAAAACCGGAATCCTGGCAAATGGCGAAATGGGATTCGAGTTTTCAAAACTCATCCAAAATTGGACAAAAGAACTGACTTTATTTACCAATGGGAAATCCACTTTAACAGCTGAACAAACAGATAAACTGAAAGAACACGGAATTGATCTGATTGAAACAGGTATTGAGGCCTTTGAACATACGAACGGATGCCTGGAACAGGTTCTGCTTGAAGATGGAAGTGCTGTAAAACTCAAAGCAATGTATGCCAAATTACCTTTTGTCCAGCATTCGGATATTCCGGAACTATTGGGGTGTGCGATTACAGAGCCGGGATTAATTGAAATTGACAGCTTCCAGAAAACAACAATCCCTGGAGTGTATGCATGCGGAGACAATGTAACACCGATGCGCTCCGTTTCAAACGCTGTGGCAATGGGAAGTCTTGCCGGAGCAATGCTCAATAGGGAATTGGTCGACGAAGAGTTTTGAAATTTAAAAATAGAGTAGGGTAAAAAATCTTTCACTCCTACTCTGAGATTTTTCTATCTTAGATTCCGAAAATGAATAATACGCCATTTTTAAATCAGCCATTTGGAAATCAAGTTGATTTTTTTGGCTGTAGAAAAATGAAACGATAAGTACTTCATGATGAATCCTGGATTATTAAAAGAAATTATACGATGGGATGTTAAATCCTGGTCGAGAGCCCTTGATTTTTGGGAAGAGAACGTGGATTGGACGAAGGTTGAAAAAGGACTGGAACTTGGAGGACACGAAGGCGGGCTTTCTCTTTGGCTTGCTTTAAAAGGAAAACAAGCACTTTGTTCCGACCTGAAAGATGTAAGGAAAACAGCTGAAAAATTGCATGTAAAACATCAGGTTACGGCATTTGTGAGTTATGAAGATATTGATGCTTCTGCTATTCCGTATGAGAATCATTTCGATGTTATTGTATTCAAATCAATTATAGGTGGAATCGGACGTGGTGATAATTTTGAGATCCAGAAAAAGGTTTTTAAACAAATCTATAAGGCCTTGAAACCGGGAGGAAAATTATTGTTTGCAGAAAATTTAGTTGGTTCTCCGTTGCATCAAAAACTAAGGAAACGATATGTGGATTGGGGAAGTACCTGGCGCTATCTTACTGTTGATGAGTTAAAGGAATGTTTAAGTGACTTTTCAAACTATGAAATAAAAACTACGGGTTTCCTCGGTACGCTTGGACGAAGTGAAGGACAGCGGAATTTTTTGGCAACTGCTGATAAATTGTTCTGGAATCATGTTAGTCCTGCAAATTGGAAATACATTGCTTACGGAGTTGCACAGAAATAGAATCTCCCGGTAAATTGAAACTCATTTCATCTATCTTTGTTATTCAAAGAGAAGATGTTTCGCAATTTATTCAAGTCATATAAGTTAATTCTGCTCTATGGGGTTTCATTGGCCGCGTTGTTATTTTTGATGCGCTGGCTGGAATTTCGGCTCTTGCTCATCGATCATGCCACAGAGTTATATGCCGCTGCGGTCGCCCTTGTCTTTATGGTCCTTGGAATCTGGCTGGCGAAACACTTATCCAAACCCAAAACAGTCCTTGTCGAAAAAACAGTCTATCTGGATCAATCCGGAAACTTTGAGCGAAATGAAAAAGCTATTTTGGAACTAGGGATCAGTAAGCGTGAACTGGAGGTGTTGGAACTAATGGCCCAAGGCTTAAGTAATAATGAAATTGCCGAACGCCTATTTGTTTCATTGAATACCATTAAAACACATAGTTCCAAATTGTTTGAAAAACTGGAAGTTAACAGAAGAACACAGGCTGTTGAACTTGCCAAACGAACAGGCATAATTTCAATGAATCCGGATAATCTGCTTCAAAATCACCCGAAAGTATGAGTGCCGGAAGTGCAAGTATCTTCATTTTTGCAGAAACTTTAAAAGAAATATTATGAAAAGAAATGTACTGGTTTACGGAACGATCGGGGGATTAATAACTGCACTTTGGATAGTTATTGCAATGGTCCTTTTTTTACACGAAATGGATATGACCTATGGAATGATCCTCGGTTACACCTCAATGCTCATTGCGAATATCTTCTTAATTATCGGTGTAAAGAATTATCGCGACAAATACAACGGCGGAGTGATCACTTTCGGAAAAGCGTTCAAGGTTGGAATCCTGATCACCTTGCTTGCATCAACAATATATGTTGTAACCTGGTTGATTTATTATTACTCTGCCGATTCTGATTTCATGGCGGTTTATGCGGATTCGATGCAGAAACAATTAATCGAAAGCGGGGCTAGTGCTGCTGAAATTGCAAAACAGGGGAAAGAAATGAAAGAATTCATGATCATGTACCAAAATCCATTCTTCAATGCAGCGATAACTTATATGGAAATTCTTCCGATGGGAATTTTATTTACACTGATAACGGCTATCGTTATGAGAAGAAAGGTGCCGAAAGTCGCTTGATAAAATTTTCAGCCTAACTTAGCCAAAATTAAATAGCGTGAAGTACGTCAAATTAAATAAAAATTGGAATGCAGATTCTGAAAACTCAGAACCACTTGTTTCTGTTGATCAAAACTCCGTCGAATTAAACTTTTACTTAAACTCAAATCTCTTTCAACACATTGATGAAGGAGACAAGGGAACTATCCGGTTCCGTGAGGTGTATGCATATAAACTTGAACCAATCAGTGAGGAAGAATATGTAAACGGGAAGCACCGATTCAAAAATGAAGATTTACCCTGGGGCAAATTTTATGAATTACCGAATTCCGGATGGAGAAATGATTTTCCGGTCGATAAGATAGTTGTAAATGATTCCTTAAAAGGAACGAAACTGAAGCATTTTATCTTCTTTTTGCCAAACCATATTTTCGAATGCCTGGCAGCAGAATATGATTTCCACTTCGATTATGTCATTGCAGAGAAACTTGAGGAAACTTATCCGAAAGGCTATTTTAACCATTATCTGGCGATGTTCGCTACTCATTTTGATCAATTGAATACGGGAAGTTATAAGGTTTATACCAATTTATACATTCAGCTGGAAGGCAAAAAGGAATTTGAATTATTGAAGGAAGAGCTTAAAAAGATCAAAGCCAATAAAGATGTCGACTCCTATGTCAAAATTGCAAATTATAGCGAACTTCCCAATTTCGGAAGAAAACAACTGGATGAAATGATCAAGGTGATTGAAACCTATGATCCGGGAACCAAATATGCATAAATCAGGTGGTTTTGACTTTGTACAATCACTTAAAACAAATTGAAAAGGTAACTGAATGTTTGCATAAACTTTTCAATTTTCAAATTTTCAATTCTCAATTGTAATATGGGTAAACCAGCAGCCGGACGTATGTTCCAGGATATCAATTTTAAAGTCAAAAGCGCAGCAGGGAAGAAGCTGGAGCAGTTAATCGGAGTGGAAG
>CAMPIU010000376.1 GCA_946886545.1 uncultured Flavobacteriales bacterium
TTATGGATCAGAATGATCTAAAAGAAGCACTAAGGAAATTCTTTGGTTTTGATCAATTCAAGGGACAACAGGAAAATATAATTACCAATGTGTTACAAAAGAAGAACACGTTTGTAATCATGCCCACCGGTGGTGGGAAGTCTCTTTGTTATCAGCTTCCGGCACTTTTATCAGAAGGTACAGCAATTGTAGTTTCTCCATTGATTGCACTGATGAAAAATCAGGTAGATGCAATTCGCAATGTGAGTGATCACAATTCGATTGCGCATTTCCTGAATTCTTCTCTCAGCAAAACTGAAATTAATCGGGTGAAAGATGATATTCTCGCCGGTAAGACCAAATTACTTTATGTAGCCCCCGAATCGCTTACTAAACAAGAAAACATTGATTTTTTAACTTCTGTACCGATCTCCTTCTTTGCGATCGATGAGGCTCACTGTATTTCGGAATGGGGACATGATTTCCGTCCTGAATATCGGAGGTTAAGAGAGATTTTTGAGAAAATTTCAGATGTTGCAATCATTGCTTTAACAGCTACGGCAACTCCAAAGGTTCAGGCGGATATCCAAAAGAATCTCAATATGATGGACGCGAAATTATTCAAGTCGTCCTTTAACCGGGATAATTTGTATTATGAGATCCGGGCGAAAAAAGATGTTGAAAAAGAAATCATCCGCTACATTCGCCAGCGCCAGGGAAAATCCGGAATCATTTACTGCCTTTCCAGAAAGAAAGTAGAAGAAATGGCGGAATTGCTTCAGGTCAACGGAATCAATGCCTTGGCTTATCATGCTGGTTTGGATGCGACAACGCGTGCAAGGCATCAGGATATGTTCCTGATGGAAGAGGTGGATGTTATTGTAGCCACAATTGCCTTTGGAATGGGAATCGATAAGCCGGATGTGCGATTTGTCATTCATCATGATATTCCTAAATCACTTGAAAGTTACTATCAGGAAACGGGTAGAGCAGGTCGTGATGGAGGGGTAGGAGAGTGTATCACTTTTTATTCTTACAAGGATATTGAGAAACTGGAGAAGTTCCTTCAGGGAAAACCGGTTGCGGAACAGGAAATTGGAAAGCAATTACTGAGCGAAATAGTTTCTTATTCTGAAACGTCGGTTTGCAGAAGAAAGTTCATTTTGCATTATTTCGGTGAAGTATTCGATGAAAAGGGATGCAATGAAATGTGTGATAATTGCAAGTATCCGAGGGAAAAGCTGGAAGGAAAAGAATTTGTTTATCACCTGCTTCAGGTCGTTGATTTCCTTCAGGAACAGCAAAAATCAAAACATGTGTGCGCCTTTTTATCTGGTGGCATAACAGCTGAGATTAAAAGTTACCGTCATGATCAGGCTCCTTTGTTCGGAATCGGAAAAGAGCGTGATGAACATTTCTGGAATGCTGTAATCAGACAAACTGTCGTTGCAGGACTTCTTTACAAGGATATTGAAACTTACGGGACCTTGAAGTTTACTGAGAACGGGAAAGAGTTTTTGGCAAATCCGGTATCATTTACTTTGTTGAAACAACACGATTATTCTGCTTCGGATGAAGATGAGGGGATTGTTTCTCCTGGAAAAGGCGGTGCTTTCGATGAGACATTGTATGATATGCTGATCGATTTGAGAAAATCGCTTTCGAAACAAAATAATATTCCTCCCTTTGTTATTTTCCAGGAACCGTCTTTGAAAGATATGTGCTTCCAATACCCGATCACAATTGACGAATTGACAAATTGCCAGGGAGTTGGTGCCGGAAAAGCACAAAGATATGGTAAGCCATTCGTTGAATTGATCCACAATTATGTGGAAGAGAATGATATTGATCGTCCACAGGATCTTGTTGTTAAGTCATTGATCAATAAATCGGTTCTGAAAGTTCAGCTGATTCAGAATATTGACAGAAAATTACCTCTGGAAGATATCGGTAGGGCACAAGGGAAGTCAATGGATGAGGTGATTGAAGAAATTGAGGCGATTGTTTCTTCCGGAACAAGAGTAAATATTAATTACTACATCGATGATATCCTGGATTCGGATAATCAGGAAGAGATTTATGAATACTTTTCTGAGGCTGAAACAGATGATCTGGCGACGGCTTACCATGAATTCGACGGTGATTATACCGAAGAAGAGTTGCGACTGATGCGGATTAAGTTTATGAGTGAAATGGCCAATTAGCCAATTAGAGGATTAGAAGACTACAATTTTAAGACTTGAAATTGCTTGCGTAAAGAAAGACATAAGAAATAAAACAAGTAGGGGTGAAAATTTTTCACCCCTACTTGTTTTATACAGCTACCGCTGCCTTAATATGTGGATGCGGATCGTAGTTTAATAATTCAAAATCCTCGTATTTAAATCCGAAAATATCTTTTACATCCGGATTGATCTTCATCGTTGGAAGTGGTCGGAAATCACGTTCCAATTGTAATTTTGCCTGATCCAAATGATTGGAATACAAATGTGCATCCCCAAGTGTATGAATAAATTCTCCGGGTTTCAGATCGCAAACTTGTGCTACCATCATGGTCAATAAGGCATAAGAAGCAATGTTGAACGGAACTCCAAGGAATGTGTCTGCAGATCGCTGATACAATTGACAGCTTAATTTTCCTTCGGCAACATAAAACTGGAACATGGTATGACATGGAGGTAAAGCCATGTTATCTACATATGCTACATTCCACGCATTTACGATCAGTCTTCGGGAATTCGGGTTTTTCTTGATCTGCTCAATCAAATTGGAGATTTGATCAATGGAACCTCCGTCAGGAGTGGGCCATGAACGCCATTGATAGCCGTAAACAGGCCCCAGGTTTCCGTTTTCATCCGCCCATTCGTCCCAAATAGATACATTATTCTCTTTTAGGTAGCGAATGTTGGTATCACCCTGAAGAAACCACAATAACTCATGAATGATCGAACGCAAATGTAATTTTTTCGTCGTCAGGACCGGAAATCCATCCTCCAGGTTGAAACGCATTTGATATCCGAAAGTGGATAAAGTACCTGTGCCGGTGCGGTCTCCTTTGAATGTTCCTTTGTCTAGAATGTGCTGTAATAAATCGTGATATTGTTTCATTTGAGTGTTGAAATGAGCATTGGAAAACTAAACCCGAAGTTAGGAAAATTAATCGCTGGCATATTGATTTGGTTGATAATTCGATCGCTTTGTTGATTCCTTTATTTATTTTTACCCAAAACTAAGAAATGCGTTTTTATTTATTACTTCTCGTCTTTACTTTCTCTTTTAGCGGAAATTCACAGGAAATCAAAAAGAAATATTTTGGAACGTATACCGGTGAAATTCCTTCTTATGCATTGGAGTTAGGACAAGAAGTTTTCCAGGTCCAGGCTGTTCCGATTGAAATCCAATTGAAGGCTGAAGGAATCCTGGTTGAAAAAATAGCATCAAAAGAAATCAGCGGAACTTATCAGTTTATTAAAGAGGATAAGAATGGAATTTACTTCGAAGCAAAGCTGGAAGGACAGTTTATTCCTGAAAGTTATGTACTCCACAAAAAAGAGAAGCGCCTGGAACGAAAAGGAATTTATCCCCAACCGGATGTTTTCCTGAAAAAGATTTAGTACAAACTTTTTGACCACCAAGATCACAAAGTACACGAGGAAATAATT
>CAMPIU010000377.1 GCA_946886545.1 uncultured Flavobacteriales bacterium
TTAAAGCAAGAATATAGCATGATTGAAGCATAAATAAAGCATAGATATAGTTACGTTTGTATATGTTTTTAACATCCGGAAAATATATTTAACTACAATTTGATCCGCCACGGATAATTCCCTCCGTTGGCGCGAGGCTCTGGCTCGTGCCCGTTTTCTTTTGTCTTAAAATCTTAATATCCTAACATCCTAATATCTAATTCGCAATTAGTTCGTAATTTGGTTCTATCATGAGTAGCATCATTCAAAAAGGAGGGAAAAGACCCATTCTGATCGCAGGACCTTGCAGTGCCGAAACTGAAGAACAGGTGATGGAAACAGCGCTGCAGATCAAGGCGTTTTGTAATATCGACATCCTGCGGGCAGGTATCTGGAAACCACGTACCCGGCCGGATTCTTTTGAAGGAGTCGGAGAAGTTGGCTTGAGCTGGCTTGTAAATGCGGGCAGGGAACTGGGAGTTCCGACTACCACAGAAGTTGCGAATACCAAACATGTAGAACAAGCTTTGAAAGCCGGTGTAGATGTGTTATGGATCGGTGCCCGCACAACTGTAAATCCTTTTGCAGTTCAGGAAATTGCCGATGCATTGAAAGGAGTTAAGATTCCCGTTTTGGTGAAAAATCCGGTTAATCCGGACCTGGAATTATGGATCGGCGCTTTTGAACGCCTGGAAAAAGCCGGAATAACTGAATTGGGTGCAATTCATCGTGGTTTTTCCGTTTACAAACATGCGAAATATAGAAATGTTCCCAACTGGGAAATCCCAATTGCACTGCATGAACGACTTCCTGACCTGCCGATTATCAATGATCCGAGTCACATAACAGGAAACCGGAACTTGCTGTTGGAAGTTTCCCAAAAAGCAATGGATTTGAATTTTGACGGCTTGATCATCGAGACGCATAGAAACCCGGATGCTGCCTGGTCTGACGCTGCACAGCAATTAACACCTTATGATTTAGGGCTTTTACTGGATTCCCTGGTATTGAGATCCCAGAATTCTGAAAAACTGGATAGCGAACAAATTTCGATTATTCGTGAAAAAATTGGTGACCTGGATGATCGCTTGTTTGACATTCTGACTGTCCGGATGCAATTAAGTGAAGACCTTGGACTTTTTAAGAAGGAACACAATATTACGATCCTTCAACCCGAACATTGGAAAAAAATCATTTCGGCAAGGTTGAACAAAGCAACTGAATACAAACTCAGTGACCGTTTTGTGAGACAAGTCATGGACGCAATTCATCAGGAATCGATCAGACACCAGGTGCGTGTAATGAATAATCAGGAAGATAAAGAATGAACATGAAGCAGGTAATCCGGCCAGGTTTGATTTCAGGAACTATTCAGATCCCTGCTTCGAAAAGTGATTCGCAGCGGGCTATTCTTTGTGCAGCTCTGGCTGATGGTGTGTCTGTTTTAACAGGTATCGGGACGAGTGATGACGAACAGGCAATGCTGAAAGCTATTGTTGAGATGGGGGCAACTATCAAACATGTTTCCGATTCCGGAGTTGAGATCACCGGAATTAAAAATCTTCCTGGAAATACGCACTTATCTGCAGGAGAATCAGGTTTGGGGTTACGCTTGCTTACTTGTGTAGCTGCAAGTTTTGATCAAAAAGTTATTCTAACAGGAAAGGGAAGTTTGCTTTCAAGACCGATGAGCTTTTTTGATGAGGTCTTACCTCAATTTGGTTGCACTGTTTCAACAAATAAGGGCTTGTTGCCGCTTGAGGTTCATGGTCCGCTTGTTGGAAATAGCATAGAAGTGGATGGCTCTGTTAGTTCCCAGTTTATTTCTGGCCTGTTGATGGCACTTCCTCGGAGTGGAAAATCAAGTGCTTTGACGGTTATCGATATGAAATCAGGACCTTATATCGAGATGACCATGAGCACACTGAAGCAATTCGGAATTGGAATTGAGAAGGAAAATAATGTCTTTAAAATTGGCGGGAATCAATCTTATAAAGCAACGGAATATGCTATTGAGAAAGACTGGAGTTCTGCGAGTTACTGGTTGGTTGCAGCGGCTCTGGGTCATCCTGTTGCTGTTTCAGGATTGAGCATGCGAAGCTTACAGGCTGATAAAGCATTATTGGGGGCTTTAATGAATGCAGGTTGTAAGATCCTGTTTGAAGGTCAGGAAATCCGGATTGATGGCTCGGAGATCCGCGCTTTTGAGTTCGATGCAACAGATTGCCCGGATCTGTTTCCTGCATTGGTGGTTTTGGCTGCAAAATGCACTGGTGTGTCATTACTTAAAGGTGTGAGAAGACTCATTCATAAAGAAAGTAACCGAGGTATTGCACTTCAAACCGAATTTGGAAAGATGGGATTGAAAATTGATTTGGAGGACGACCTGATGAAGGTTTATGGAACCGGTAAACTCCGTGGGGCTGAAGTCTATTCGCATCACGATCACCGTATCGCTATGTGCCTTGGGATTGCTGCAAGCATTGCAGATGGTGAAACAATTCTTTTGAATGCGTATTCTGTATCCAAGAGTTATCCTGATTTTTGGGATTATTTCAAATTGACGTAACTGAGCATTGCCGTTTAGATTGAAAATTAACCACTTATCATATATTCCATTTATTTAGTAGATCAATATTGAAAATTAAACGTTCCTTTTTTAACTTCGTAGGGCTGAAACACTAATATTACAAATCTACAACTTACTACTAAGTTCCAAGAAGTATTATTTCACGTTACAGCAATATTTAATTATTGCCACATTTGCTGTGTTTGACTATACGATTCAAAACGCTGTAAGGTTTTTTGATTTCTATTATAGAAGTTGGTTAGGTGCGGTTGGTGAGGCAATAGTAATTTTTCTTCATAATCAGGTAAAAGCATCCGTCAGCTGACGGATGCTTTTGAATTTTATGAAATCGTTGTTTTAAATTCTTTGCGTTCTCCTACCTTCGCATTGCGTCTTTCAGACTATGCTCCGTCTTCACCAGCTATGGCTGGCTCTTCTTTGCGGTTTAAAAAAAATGTTTTATTCTGACCGCTGAGAAGCAAAGAACGCAAAGGTATTAAAGTGTTACAAATTAGATTACTCCAAATAAACCGGCTGGTTTTTACCGTAATCTACCTGGTAGTCAAATTTGAATTGTTTGGTTTCACCTTTATTGGTAGTAAATTTCCAGGTCAGAATTCCTGTTTTTTCATCCAGGATTGCTCCCTCGTAAGATCCTTGTTTTACTTTAATGTCGTCGTTAATGGAGATCGGGAAGTGATCTTTAATGATGATCGGAATGGCAGCACCGCCGTTGTTCCGGATGGTGAAATCCCAGGTCACTTCATATTTGTAACGGTTTCCAAGCAGTCTGGTTCTACTCATTTCCTCGCTGCGTTTTCTCTGAACTACAATTTTCTTGTCTTTTCCTAAAGAGAAGCTCAGTGTATCTTTCGAAGAGTTCACATCAATGAAGCTTTTCCCGATATAGGTTCCATCAAAATACAGATTAGATTCTCCATTCAGAAGGTTCAGTTTTTCCCATCCTGAGATTTGTGCTACCAAATAAACTGACTCGTCGAGTTTCGGAACTGCGTGGTATTCGTAATCTGCCTTCATTTGGTAGGTTGCAATTGCTACGCGGTGGTCCGCATCATCCGAAGGAACAGAGAA
>CAMPIU010000378.1 GCA_946886545.1 uncultured Flavobacteriales bacterium
CCAATGAATAGAGTATTACAACATAGAAATAATTATTTGATTCATTAATTACAAGATAAGAAGTCGGGTATTCACCCAAGTTCTTCGATAGCATTAAATCTGCATTTTGTCTGTTTGAGAAAACTCCTGTAATCACATAAAATCCGTCAGGTGATTCACTTTTATCCAGATTCACAAAGTGATATCCTTTTGCAACAGGGATTACTTCAGGCGTTGTGTTTTTAGGTTTTATGGTATCAACCGGCTTCACAACAACCAGGTTAGCTAAAGAGTCTTTTTCTCTTTGCAATCTGTCTTTTTCTGCCCGATCTTCTAATAGCCGTTTTAATTGAGCCTCTAATTCATCCTTCAATTTCTGAATAGAATCACGCTCTTTGGCTGCTAAATCATCCACAACTTTAACCTCTTTTTCTACAATCTGAATTTCTTTCTCGCGTTTTCCTTTGAAAGAAAAACCTAAGAAAATTTCATGATTCATTCCTGTATTATATGTTTTTAGCGATCCGATCAACAATTCATAGCTATAACCAACTCTAAGAAAATCAAATACACGGACACCTGCATTGAACTGCATTGCGTAATCTGACTTATATGTTGCAGAGGCCCAGAGAACATTGTTATACATTGCCATTACAGTTGCATCGTATTGGAACGGAATATTGGGCATATATCTCAAAACGCCATTCGGACGGAGAATTAATTTCTCACCCACATGAAAATCGTATTCAAGCGACATCATATAATGTCTTTCAAGCTGATAATATCCCCTGCTCTTCTCACGGGCATATTTTACCTTTCCGCCAATAATCTGGGGCACCGAAATTCCAATTCTTAAATCTTTCCAGTTATACATTAAGCCCACATTCAGATCAAAAACCGGCGCCGTAGGCCTTAGACCTGTCAAATAAGGGTCGTCTACGTCCTCCGCATTAATTTGATTGTAATCAATCCGATTATCCAAAACTCCAGCAGAAACACCAAACCGGACATTGTGATCTTCGTTGATTTTCAGTTTATAGCTGTAATTCAGACTTGACATTAGCTGTTGTTGAATGCCTTGATTTTGATGTGCAACAATGAGTCCTAAACCCATGTTTCCTTTAGCAATAGGACCTTCAACCGTCAAGTAATTGTTTACGGCTGTAGAACCAAATGAAGAATAGCGCTGATTTCTGACAAAACTCGCATTCACATAATCACTAGCACCGGTTGAGGCAGGATTATAAACGAATGGGTTTATTAAATAATGATTGTAGAAAGGAACTTGTTGTCCAAATAAATTTCCCCAGCACAAACAAACACAAAATAGTAGTAATTTATTCATTTCCCAATAGTGTAATTGTTCCTTTATATTCCTCTTCCGTACCACCTTTCAGAACAACATAGTAATAGGTTCCATTCGGTAATTTAGAACCTTTAAAACTGCCATTCCAGTCGTTCTTATAATCTTCGTTTTCATAAAGCAATTTTCCATATTGATTAAAGACCTTAACAGCCGTCATCGGGAAAAATTCAACACCGGTAATATTCCATGTGTCATTAATATTATCATTATTCATTGTAATGACATTTCTAATATTGAATTGTATCGGGTCCATTACTGTAATTACTACCGTATCACTTCCGATACAACCGGAAATATCAATCACAGAATAAATATATGAAGTAGTTACGCTTGGTGTAGCAACAGGATTAGAGATCATTGAATCTGAAAGTGTTGAACCAGGCATCCAAATTCCTGTAATACCTCCCGACCCGTTCAATGTAATGGTTTCACCAACATAAATGGCAGAATCTACACCTGCATCAGCAATAGGAGATGGCAACATCGTAATATTCACCGTATTTGAAATTGCGGGAGGACAAACACCATTTAATGCCGTTACCTGGAATTGAACATCTTGTATAATAGGGAAAGTAGTATAATCTGCCGTATCGGAATTCGGAATTATTTGCCAACTTACACCATTATCTGTTGAGTACTCCCAAAATAATGAATCCGCAACCGAACCTACCAGATTCAATTCTTCTGAAGCGAACTCACAAACACTTGCATTCTGATTCAAAACACCGACTATAGGGGCAGAATCCAATTGAATGATTGCAGTATCGGAATAATAATCCAGACAATACAAACCATCAAGTTGAACCCTATAAATGGTAGTCACACTTTGTCCGCTGTAATCATAAGAAGTTGTTGTATTTCCAAGTCCTGACCAGCTTGCCCCCCCGTCAATGGATGATTCCCAATCGAGTATTGGAGTCGTAGAACCGGTCATATTCAAAATCCCTACTACCGAAGAAGCACAAACCGTATCGGAAATCCCGATTGAAGGAGCAATTGGAAGTGCCTGGACATAAATAATTGCTGTATCGGAAATAACGTCCGGACATTGACCGCCTTCGGTAATCATTCTGTAAAATGTAGTTTGTGTCAAATTGGTGTATCCCTGACTTCCGGTTGTGGTGCCAAGACCTGTCCACGTTCCGCCATTGTCAATGGAAAACTCCCAGTTCAGAACAGGACCAAAAGAACCTGTTGCATTAATAAAACCGGTCGCATTTGTAATACACAACGAATCACTTCCTGTTAAAACGGTAGGTGGATAAACCGGATCTACATAAATCATAGCAGTATCCGAATAAGCATCAGCGCAAATTCCCCCTTCAACAAGCACACGATAGATTGTTGTAGTTGTTAATCCTAAATAATTATATGTTGTAGTCGTATTTCCGGCATCTATTGTCCAGGTTCCCCCATTGTTCGTAGAATATTCCCATTGCACCGGACTTTGACTGTTTCCTGACAAATTCAACACACCATTTGCTACGTTTTCACATAAAGAATCGGAACCGGATAAGGTTCCCGGAACGGGTGGTGCCTGAGCTGTTATCGTGGCATATGCCGAAGTATCATCCGGACAATACCCACCATCAATCAATACGTGATATTGTGTATTTTGACTTACATTATTATAAGCATAAGAAGGAGTGGGATTTACTATCGGTGACCAGGTAGCACCTCCGTTAACGGAGGATTCCCAGCCAATGATTGTCCCATAAGACCAACCGAACAAAGATAAAGTTCCGGCATTTGCTCCCTGACAAACTGTAATATCAGAAGTCACAGTTCCGGGAACTATCGGGCAATCATTCTGAACAGTCCACTGTAAGGTATCGTTTAACTGATTAGCATCACCAGGTCTATTAAGCCACACTTTCAGAATATGACTTCCGCAAGCGGACAGGTCTGCTTTTACTGCAAAACTGAAATTCCATGATGCCCCTGCAGTAAGATTGGAAGAAAGCGGTTGATTTACAACTGTTCCCCCATCCACAGAATAATACATCTGAATCGTGTTGGACGGCATGATGACCCCGGAATTATTGTTTACCAAAACAGTTACAGTTTCTAATGTGGATAAACTGCATCCGGAATTAGGAGAAAAATGGTTTTGTAACCAAACATCCTGTGCTCTTGTTATAGAAGAAAATGTGGTAAGTAAAATCAACAAGAATAAATATCGGCGAAGCATAGAGTGCAAGTGTTGATAAGCTATAGTATTTAAATTTTCTAACATTAACTATGTCGAAATTAACAGTTTTTTACAATTATTCCAAATGAACAATAGTTACA
>CAMPIU010000379.1 GCA_946886545.1 uncultured Flavobacteriales bacterium
AACCCGGTTTGACTATTGTCAATATAGTTAAAGGAGTAATCTGCTGTCTTGTTTTTTTCGTACTCCGGAATAAATCGCCGTTTATAGTTTTCCAAGGCACTTTTGTAGTCAAGAGATTTCAAACGGGCTTCTTTGATTCCCTCCTTGTCTTTGAAGCGGATGGTTAAAGAATCCTGTTCTCCGTAAGCCAGATAAATGTAGAAAAAGAGTGAGCCGGTCTCAAGAAAGACGTATTTTCCGGTAAGATTGTGTCCGTCAGTACTGGTGTATCTTGCAACTTCTGTCGCAAATTTTAGAGCATCTGTTCCGTTAATCGAAAGGATTTCACTGCCGGTCGGAATGGTTTCATGTTGGAGATTGGTGTATAGTTTGTTATGGAGGAATTTTAATGGAATAGGGAAGAATGTTTCTTGCTTGTGAAGTTCTTTTTTAAGGGAGTCGGGGTAGCTTAGATCATTGTGGCAACTTCCCGTAAAATCGATAACGTTCCAGACCAGGTTGTAAAACTCGCGGTAAGAGGTTTGCTGATTGATCTGTTTTCTATTCGCGGAAAAAACACTGTCAATTTCCTGTTTCGTATGGTATTTGTATAATCCTGCATTTGCTTTTTCATAAATGCTTTGAAAGCAGTCAAAATCGCTTAAAAATTCTCTTTTGCTTAATTGTTGGGCTTCGCATTCAAAGATTAGAAATACGAATAATATTGCTGAGAATAAGTTCTTCATTTAAAGAGTTAATGGATATGGATCAAATTTAAATGAAGTGAGGCAACTTTACTTGTATAATATTGGCAATTGTCGGCTCAACTGATTTCTGTATTCTTTTGGGGAAAGCCCTACATATTTTTTGAAGCTGTGTGAAAAGTGTGCGATATCCGTAAAGTTGTAAGTGTATGCCAATTCAGTAAGGTCGCAATCCGCACTGATCTTAGCTTTTGCCGAAAATACTTTCTTCATTAAAACATAACTCATTGGAGTCATTCCTGTAAGTGCTTTAAACTTTTTGGAAAAACCGAATTTGTTCAGATGAATGATTTTTGCCAGCTCATCCAGGTAAAGTTTGTCCTCTAAATTTTGTTCGATATAAGTGATGAGCTCTGTCAGGTAATCGGATTGAAAAGAGGAATGTTTTTCACCTTGTGGAGTTTGTGAATGGGGATAAAGCCGGTAAATGAGATTATTTAGCACTAATCCGGATTGACTAGGTTCGTTGGATTTCAGTTGTTTTAAGAGTTGAATAAACATGTGGTTGGTTTTAACATCACAAATCTGCCTGTTTTTGAATTCAAGGTCTTTTCCTTTTAATACATGTGACATAAAATCGGCTGAAATGTAGATTGTATCAAAACTGACTTTTGCATCGCTGTCAACTACCGGATTGGCATGAACTTCATACGGATTGGTAATTGAAATAGAGTTTGAGGGGCTATACAGAAAACCATCTTCCAATTCAATTTTTTCGATTCCTTTTCTGATCAGGGAAATGCAAAATGTTTCATGGAAGTGTTTCGGAAAATCCTGGTTCTGACTTTCAATGGAGATGAAACTGATTTCGTTTGATACCATCACTTTGTAAAGATTACCGGACTAACTTTCCGTAAAACCAAGATACAAATTCTTTTGTAAGTGTTTGTTTCCTGTCAATCAATCCAACAAACTCCGTAGCTCAATCAGCTCGTTCACTTTTTCCAGGTTTCCTACTTGCTGGAAAGAAGAAACCAGGTTTGTCAGCATTCTGCGAAGAATATCGGAATTGGAACACGGTTCGAAATGACTGGCCTGCGGAGCAACCTGAATACTGGATAAGAATTGAACAATATCATCTTTCTGCAGCATGCTTCCTTTCGAAAAAGCGTTGATATAGAATAGAACACCGTATTCGTTTCCGTTAGAGATAAATTGGTTTACTCCGTTGTTGTCCATGTAGGCCAGAATGAAATGATTGGGGAGGTTCACTCCATAAATCGGGAGTTTCAATTCCTGGGCAACGATGCTATAAAGAATGCTTAGACTTAAAGGATTTCCTTTCTTCGTTTCAATGACCGTATTGATGAATGAATTGAGTGGCGAATTGTAATTCTTTGAATTCCCGGAAAATCCGTACTGACCGAAAAGTACTTTATTGATAATGCGAATAGATTCGAAAGCGGTCATATTTGGATTCAACTCCAGCCAGCAATCCCTACGAACCCGCTCAATGAACTCGTAAACGTGTTTTTCGTCTAAACCGGGATATTGGTATTTTGCAATGATAATAGCGCCTTTCAACAAGTCTTTGGTGGAACTGTGATACCAGGAAACCAGTTGTCGTTTACATTCTTCGAATTGAATTTCATGGATCAGCGTTTCGATGCGCGATTGAAAAAGTAATCCATAATCTTTCTCTTCCCAGGAAGATTCCAGGAGTTGAACAGCATCAGGTCCTATTTCCAGCAAACGATCTCTTACATGCGCATAAACTTGCTCATCCGGATCATCCATGAGTGCAATTAGGGCTTGTAAAGATTTGAGATCTTTCATGAAACAAAGATATGGGAAGCTTCATACAGATTTGTGTTCCTTCACCCGAAACTATTAATACTGAAATGTGAACAACAAAATGAAGCGTGGCCAATGAAGGGATTTTACTCATGAAATTTTAACAGGAAGTGTAACTTTCCTCCAAATAATCGATTAAAACTGATAATTACTCATTTATTAAAAAAACGTTTGGTATGTTATTTGTTATCAACGATATTCGCAAAACTTAAACTACAACAACATGAAACGATTCTTAATTTTAAGCCTTTCTGTAGCAACTCTTGTGCAGGTTGCATCTTGTAAAAAGAAATGGCAGTATGATGAAAGTAATGCCCCGAAAACAAACGCAATTGTAGAAAATGCTTTTGCTGAAATGGGAAACATGTCCGATCAGGCATATAAAGGTGGAGCCTTTGTTTACGGAATTGGGAAACCGATCTATCGTTATCAGGACAGCCACGAGGTCTCTGAAGCTGAAAAAGCAAATTGCAATGTGATCATTACCATTGATACGATTGGTTCTCAGGATACCATTACTATTGATTGGGGAACGAATAACTGTACTTGTCAGGATTACAAGCAACGCCGTGGTAAGTTGATTATCTCTTACAACGGGCCGTATTACAATCAGGGAACAATTATCCGGTACACACCTGTTAATTATTATGTGAATGACCATAAAGTAGAAGGATTAATGACTATCGAGAATATGGGAGCTAATAGCCAGGGACAACCTTATTACGACGTAGATATCAATGGTGTTGTAACCTTGTCTACCGGTGAAATTGCAACTTATGTGTCGGCTCAGGTCCGGACGTTTACAACAGGTTATACTACCGTTTTGAATATTTATGACGATGAATGGGATGTTACCGGAACAGCAACTGCTCAGGTGGTGAATGGTGATGGTTATGTAGCAAATATTACCAGTCCATTGCATGTGAAAGTCGGATGTCCGTATATCACGAAAGGTACATTGGAAATTACTCCGACAGGGAAATCAACTCGTACGATTGATTACGGCGCAGGTACTTGTGACGGAACATTCACTATTGAGATCAACGGACATACATATACGATTGTCGTGTAAAAAACAATAAGAGCATAAAAACACGT